>NZ_JBIUCG010000004.1:287892-352457 GCF_044548645.1 Nocardia sp. NPDC051929
CGCGTCCAGCGCGGGAGCGCATCTCGGTTCGAGTCTGGACAGCGGTATCGGCGCCGGTTCGCACGCGGCTTCCGGTCTCTCCACGGGTCTCGACGCGACGGGCGGCCTCAGCGGTGCGGCGCACTCGACCGTGAGCGGCGCGGCGGACGCGGGCGCCGGACTGGCGGGCTCCGCCGGCGGCGCGGCGCACGGTGCCGTTGACACGGGCGCGGGTCTCGGCGGCAGCGTCGGCTCGACCGCGCACACCTGGTCCTCGCTGGATGTGTCGAGCGCCTTCGGTTCGGGCTTGGACAGCACCGCGGGCGGCCATGCCGACGCAGGCCTGTTCGGCGACACCCATGCGGGCACGGAGTTGAGCGGTTCGGCGGGCGCCGAGCTGGGTGGCGATACATTCCTGCACTGACAGTTGCCCGGTAATACGGAAAGAGGTCCATACCGCGATGGGGACACCCGCGCCGAACGCCACTCCACCGGCGGTACCGCTGCTGTCGGTACTCGGTGAAACCATCGCGGCGGCCCGTGCCGCGGGCCGCAACGATCTGGTCGGCCGCCTCGAAGTGGCGGCCGACCGGGTCCGCGACCCGCGGCGGCGCATCGTCGTCGCCGGGCAGCTGGACCAGGGCAAGAGCCGTTTCGTCAACGCGCTGCTGAACCTGGACATCTGCCCGGTGGGCGACGACGCCACAACCGCGGTGCCGATGCTGCTCGCGCACGGTCCGGAGCCGCGCGCGGAGCTGGTCCTCGCGGCGCACGGCGACTCCAGCGGCGCGGAGACCAGGGTGTCGGTGCCGATCGCCGAGATCGGTGCGATCGATCAGCGCGCCCCGCTCGCGCAGGGACGTCGGATCGTGCGGCTCGAGGTCCAGATCCCCAACGCGTTGTTGGCCGATGGCATCGTGCTGATCGATACTCCCGGCGTCGGCGGGCACGGCAACGCTCACGCGGCGGGCGTGCTCGGACTGGTGCCCGCCGCGGACGCGGTCCTGGTGCTGTCGGACGCGTCGACCGAACTCACCGAGCCCGAGCTGGCGTTCCTGCGGCAGGTGCGGGAACTGTGCCCGACGATGGCGCTGCTGCTCACCAAGACCGACCTGTACCCGCACTGGCGCCAGGTGCACGAGGCCGATCTGGGCCATCTCGCGCGGGCCGGCCTCGACGTGCCGATGATCCCGGTGTCGTCGCTGCTGCGCAGTCACGCGATGCGGTTGCAGGACGCGCAGCTGGGCGTCGAATCCGGCTTCGGCGTGCTGTACACCTTCCTGCGCGACCAGGTGGTTGCGCGCGATCAGCTCGCCACCCGCACCGCCGTGGCCCGCGACATCCGCTCCGCGGCAGAGCATCTCGCGCTGGCTCTGGGCAGTGAGCTGGTCGCGGTCCGCGATCCCGCCCAGGGCGCGGCGGCGGTGCGCGAGCTGCAATCCGCCCGTTCCGCGGCGGAGGAACTGCACCGCAGGACCGCCGCCTGGCAGCAGACGCTCGCCGACGGCATCACCGACCTCGCCGGAGACGTCGACCACGACCTGCGCGACCGTCTGCGCAATCTCGCGCGCAGCACCGAGGAATGGATCGACGAGCACGATCCGGGCAGGCACTGGGACCGTATCGCCGAACACCTCACCGGCACCGTCGATACCGCGCTCGGCGACAATCTGCTGTGGACCCACGCGCGAGCGATTCAACTCGCCGAGCGCGTCGCCGAGCACTTCTCCGAACTCGGCGCCGTCGACCTGCCGGACGTGCGCCCCGGCGCAGGCGCCGACACCGGCCGTGCCATCACCGGCACGCTCGCCGATCTGGAACCCGACATCGGTCTCGGCAGCAAACTGCTCGTCGGCATGCGCGGCTCCTACGGCGGCGTGCTCATGGTCGGGCTGGCCACCACCTTCGCCGGGCTCGCCATGCTCAACCCGATCTCGATCGGCGCCGGTTTGATCGTGGGCGGCAAGGCTTTCCGGGACGACAAGCAGGCCAGGCTGGCCAAGCGGCGCAACGAGGCGAAGGCGGCGGTGCGCCGGTTCGTCGACGATGTGGCGTTCCAGGCGGGCAAGGAGTCGAAGGATCGACTGCACCGGATCCACCGCGCGTTGCGCGACCACTACGCCGGCGTCGCCGAACGCAGCCTGCGCTCGATCGATGAGTCGCTGCGGGCCGCGCAGGAAGCGGCGTCCATGGTCGCCACCCGCCGCGCCGAACGCGGTGCGCAACTGGAACAGCAGCTGCGCGTGGTCGCCGAACTGCGCCGATACGCCGATGCCATGCAGAACGCACTACCGATGGGACCCGCCGGTACGGTAACCCCGTGAGACGTGATGGTGGCCCGGTGCCGGGAATCGTCGCCGAGGCGCATCGGCTGGTCGGGGCGGCGCAAGCGGCGCTCGCGGGCGAGCCGCGGCCTCGTGCCCTGCTGGCCGACTGCGCCCGCCGATTGGATCAGCCGCTGCGGGTGGCGCTCGCCGGTTCGATCAAGGCGGGCAAGTCCACACTGCTGAATTCGCTTGTCGGACAGGACATCGCCCCGACCGACGCGACCGAGTGCACCAGGGTCGTCACCTGGTATCGGTACGGCTCCACACCCAGCGTGACGGCGTACGCCCCCGACGGGGCCCGCGCGCATGTCGTGGTCCGCCGTGGCAGCGGGACGCACGGGCTGACCTTCGACCTGGAGCGGCTCAACTGGAACGCCCCGGCTCCGCGCGAGGTCGATCATCTCGAAGTCGAGTGGCCCGCCGCGACGCTCGCGCACACCACCATCATCGACACCCCCGGCACGTCGTCGCTGTCGCGCGAGGTGTCGCGGCGCACCGCGCGTCTGCTGACGCCCGGCGCGGACGACGAGCGGTCCGAGCAGAGCGTCGCCATCCCGGGCGCCGACGCGGTGGTCTACCTGCTGCGCCGGCTGGACGCGACAGACGTGCAGTTTCTCGAGCGCGTGGGCGCCGGAACCGCCGTGGCCAACGGTGGACCGGGGGCGCCCGGCCCGCTCGGCATCGTCGGCGTGGTCTCGCGGGCCGACGAGATCGGGGCGGGCCGGATCGATGCGCTGCACTCGGCGCGTGACGTCGCCACGCGTTTCGCCGGGGAATTGGAACGGACGGGTCTGTGCCAGGCGGTGATCCCGGTCGCCGGCCTGCTCGCGTTCGCCGCGGCGACGCTGCGTCAGCAGGAGTTCGCGGCTTTCGAGGCGCTGGCGCGGGTCCCGGTCGACGAACTGAGCGCCGCGTTGCTCTCGGCGGACCGTTTCGCGCGCGCCGACGTGCCGCTTCCGGTGCCGCCGGAACTGCGCGCGCAGCTGGCCGAGCGGTTCGGGTTGTTCGGCATCCGGATGGCGGTCACGCTGATCCGGCTCGGCGTGCGCGATTCGGCCACGCTGGCCGCCGAATTGACCAGCCGCAGCGGCGTGGACGAACTGCGCTCGGTGCTCGACGTGCAGTTCGGTCAGCGCGCCGATCAGCTCAAAGCGCATTCCGCGCTGACCGCGCTGGCCCGGGTGCTGACCGCCTATCGAGGCACCCCGGCCGATCGCCTGCTGCCCAGGGTGCGCACCCTGCTCGCGGATGTGCACGGTTTCGCCGAGCTGCGCCTGCTCGGCCGCCTGCGCACCGACGAGCTGGCGCTGCCCGCGGACGATCTCGCCGAACTGCACCGCCTCATCGGCGGCTCCGGGATCGCACCCCATCTGCGCCTCGGCCTCCCGATCGACGCACCGCTCCCCGCGCAGCGGGCCCAAGCGATGGCCGCGGTCCGGAAATGGCGCGCGCGGGCACGTCACCCGCTCGCCGACCAGTTCACCGCCACAGCCTGCCTGACCGCCGCTCGCAGCGCGGAGGGCACCCTGAGCGTGCTGCCGGAATGATCGCCCCGGCGGCGCGGTGACCTGCGGGGACGTCGTATCCACGCCATGTAGGGCGGTGTAGTCGACGTGGGCCCGGGTATGCGCCCTGGTAGCGAGAGGAGGTAACGATGAGCCAAGAGGACGTCGTACACGAATTGCTCGTCCGTGCGGGCACGGGATATGCCGAGGAAGCGGGTATCACGCTCGACGACAAACCGGCCGCACTGTTCCAGCTGCTCATGCTTTCCCAGCTGCTCAGTGCCCGCATCTCCGCCGAGATCGCGATCGGGGCCACCCGGGAGCTGATCGGCAGCGGCTATCGGACGCCGCACCGGGTGGCGGACGCCGACTGGCAGGAGCTGGTCGACGCGCTGGGGCGGGGAAACTATCGCCGCTACGACGAGAGCACCGCGACGAGGCTGGGCCACAACGCCACGCGCGTGCTCGACCGCTACCACGGTGATCTGCGTGAGCTGGCGAAGAAGGCGGACAACGACCCGCGGCGCGCGGCCGAACTGCTCCAGGAGTTCGACGGCATCGGCCCCACCGGCGCGGACATCTTCCTACGCGAGGTCCAGGACACCTGGCCCTGGGTCCAGCCCCATTTCGACGAGCGAGCCCTGCGCGGCGCCAAGCGCGTCCAGTTGCCGGAAGATCCCGACCGGCTGGCCCGCCTTGCGCCGAACCACCACACCGCGGATCTCGCCGCGGCCCTGGTGCGGGTGACACTGGACGAGAAGATCGCCGACGAGGTTCTCGCCGCCGCGCCCTGACCGAGCGCGCTCAGATCAGCGCGGTGCCCGCACCGCGCGGGTCGATCAGGATCTTCGCGTGCCGCTCCGGGTTGCCGAGGGCGGTGAAGGCGTCCGCGACGCCGTCCAGACCGACGGTCCCGGTGATCAAGGGGCTCGGGTCGACCTTTCCCTCGGCGAGCATGTGCAAGGTGTCGCGGAACTCGCCGGGGTCGTAGCCGAGGACGAACCGCAGTTCGATCTCCTTGTTGATCGCCATGGCGGGATGGAAGCGGTCGGTCTCCATACAGACCCCGACCACCACCACACGCGAGAGGGGCGGCGCGGCCGTGAGGATCTGGTCGATGATTCCCGGTACGCCGACACATTCGAAGATGACCGGACCGGCCGGTCCCGCGTTCAACGTGTGAGCCAGCCGGAAGACATACCACCACGGCAGGTTCGGTACCCGCCGCAGGCGATCCATGGCGTCGAATCCGAGTCCGAGGATGTCGGTGACGCCGTTGATCCGCCCCTTCTTCGGGGCGGCCGTCCAGGGCGATTCGGTCGCCGGATCGACCACGACGTCGGCGCCGCACGCCGTCGCCAGTTCTCGTCGGCGCGGCGAGAAGTCGCTGGCCACCACGGTGCGCACGCCCGCGGCTTTCAGCATGCTGATCACCGCGAGCCCGATCGGCCCACAGCCGATGACGAACGCGGTCTGTCCCTTGCCCACCCGGCCCCGGCGCACGGCGTGCCAGGCCACGGCCATGGGCTCGGTCAACGCGGCGTGTTCGGCGGACAAGCCGTTGGGCACCGGCATGGTCATCGATTCCTGGACCACCACCTGTTCGGCGTAGCCGCCGGGCGCCGCCGTCGACAGTCCCACCAAGTGGGGTTGCCTGCCGTGCCGGACGATCGGCAGCGATACCACCGGCGTTCCCGTCTTCCACCTCTTCCGGCAGTCCGGCCCGTAATCGACCACCGTGCCGCTGAATTCGTGGCCGAGCACCACGCTCTGATCCGAACGCATGAAGTGCTCGTAGCCCGTGGCCACGGCCAGGTCGGCCAGTTCGTCGGCGTGGGTGCGGGCATGCAGGTCCGAGCCGCAGATACCGCAGCGTGACACGTCGATCAGCAGTTGACCCGCACCGGGCCGGGGCGTGGGCAGTTCCGTGACCTCGAATTCGGCGGCGGTGACGACGGCGGCCCTCATGACGACTCCTCGGATCGACGGCGCACGGTGGGCGCCTCGGCCGGGGCGCCCCGCCGCCACACTACTGCGGCAGGGCGCCCCCTGTGGCTGCCTCGGCCGTAGACTCAACGGGCCGAGGCGCTTTCGGTTGCGGCTTTCGTCAAGCGCCGCGCAGCCGCGGGTACACCTCCTGCTCGAGGTAGTCGGCGACGTCGCGGCCATGGCGACGAGCTTCGTGCACGGCGACACCGTGCCGTCCGGCAACCTCCTTCAGCGCGGGCCGCGACCTCTTCTCCACCCCGCCGCCGATCAGCAGATGGGCGAACTCTCCGGTGTCGAGTGCCGCGAGCGCCTCGTCGTCGGTGGTGACACCGCGCGCGGAGAACCCGGCGGCCCGAACCCGCTCGACGGCGGCGTCCACGGTGTTCCCGCTGCGGCCGATGATCAGAAGGTCCATCTCGCTCACACCCCTACCGGTTGCGGGTCCGTCGCATCGATATCGATCTCGTGGTGTTCGAGTCTGGCACTGCGCGGCAGCGCGAGGAAGCCCAGGCAGACCAGCGCCAGGACGCCGATGCCGTACCAGAGGGTGCGCTCGAAAGTATTCGCGAAGTTCACCGCGTTCGCCCGCATGCCCGCCGTCGTGAGCACCTGACCGACGCCGCTGGAGCCCCGCTCCGCGCCGGCCCGGCAGCTATCCGGCACCACGGTCGGATCGACCTGCGCGGATCGATCCAGCACGCAGGCGCGGAAGTTCGCGAGGATCTCGTCCCGCGCCTGCTCGGGCACGCCTACCGCGGCGAGTTCGGCGCGAACCTCCGGCGCGACCGTGTCGACCCCGCGTGCCGAATCGTGGTCGAGCTGGGTGAAGAACACCACGCCCACGAGCGCGACGCCCAGAGCCGTGCCGAGTTGCTGCCCGGTATTGAGCAGACCGGACGCCGAGCCCGCTTCCCGCGCGGGCACCTGGCCGAGCAGTAAGTCGATGGTCGGCGCGACCACCATGCCGAATCCGGCACCGGTGACGATCAGCGGGAAGACCATCTGCCACGAGGCGATCTCCGCGCCGTAGTGCGTGGCCAGCCAGCCGTAGAGGCCGAAGCCCGCGGCGTTGACCAGGCCGCCGACGATCAGCACCCGCCTGCCGAACCGCGGCGCGAGCACGCTCACCGAGACTCCGGCGCCGATCCCCGCGCCGACCGCGAAGAACACGGCGGTCAGCCCGGCTCGCATCGGCGTCCAGCCCAGTCCCGCCTGCATGAACAGCGTCCACACCAGGAAGAACCCGCCGAGTCCGATCCAGAAAAGCAGCCAGCTGCCCAGCCCGATCGCGAACGGCCGGGACCGGAACAGCGTCAAGTCGACCAGGGGTGAGCCGACCGTCCGCGCCCGGTACCGCTCATACGCGACGAACACCGCGAAGGTCGCGGCGGAGGCGGCCATCATGACGAATGTCCAAGCGGGCCAGTCGAGTCTGCGCCCCTCGGCCAGCGGGTAGACGAGCAGGAGCACCGCGCCGATGGCCAGGATCATGCCGACCACGTCCAAGCGCGGCGCGGCGGGCGAGCGGGACTCCTTCATCACCGCCGCGGCCGCGCCGAGCGCGAGAATGCCCACCGGGACGTTGACCAGGAAGATCGGCCGCCACACCAGGTCGAACAGGTCCCACTGCACCAGCAGGCCGCCGAGCGAGAGACCGACCGCGGAGGCGGACCCGCCGACGCCGCTGTAGAGCGCGATGGCCCGCCCGCGCTCGTGGTCGGCGAAGGTGACGCGGATGATCGCCAGGATCTGCGGCACCATGAGCCCGGCCATCGCGCCCTGCACGAAGCGTGCGGCGATCAACATGGCCGGATCGGTGCTCAGGCCGCAGGCCGCCGAGGCGAGCGTGAAGCCGGCCATGCCGATCAGGAAGATCCGTTTGCGGCCGAAGATGTCGCCGAGCCTGCCGCCGGTGATCAGCACGGCGGCGAAGGCGAGCACGTAGGCCGCGACGATCCATTCGATCTGCGAGTACGCGGCGTGCAGATCGGCCTGGATGCTCGGCACGGCGACATTGACGATCGTGACGTCGAGCAAGTCCATGAATCCCGCGGCGAGCACGACCGCGAACGCGATCCAGCGGCGGGAATCGGTAGGGGGACGAGTAGTGGGGTCGGGTTCCATGAGGGCCTCTTTCGGATGGGAGGGAAGTACCGACTCCCAAACTATGCACCTCGAGTGATTATCAATCAATATGGCAATCATGAAAGGTGCGTTAATGCTATGATCGGGGCGTGCCCGAAGCCGATCCGACGCCGCTGTCCGACCATGTCGCCTTTCTCCTCGGGCAGCTCGGGTTCCACACCGCGTACCGCTTCAGTGACGGGTTGGCCCCGCTCGGCATCGGTCCCAGGCATTTCGGCACGTTGCGCGTGCTGCGCGAGCACGACGGCCAGTCGCAGCAGCAACTGTGCGAGACGTTGGGCATCCATCGCAACGTGATGGTCGGGTTGGTCGACGAGCTGGAGAAGCGCGGCCTGGTCGAGCGCCGCAAGCATCCGGCCGACCGCCGGGCGCACGCCGTCTACCTGCTGCCCGCCGCGCATGATCTGCTGGCCCGGGCTCAACGTGTCGTCGACGGACTCGAGTCCGACCTGCTGCGCGAATTCGAGGCGGCCGACCGCGCCACCTTGTTGCGGCTGTTGCAGCGGCTCGCGGCGACGAACGGGCTGGAACCGGGCATTCATCCCGGACTCTCCCGCTGATTCCTGCCCTCCATGGCTTCCTCGCCGCGCCGGAAGTGTGTGGCAGGTCACGCATGTGCGTCGCTGTCCGGGAATTAAACGCACGAGTCGCCCGTTGAGCCTGTCGACAAGATTGAGTGTGTACGACTCAAGTTTCGGTTGACTCCGAGACTCCTGCGAGGCAGGATTGAGCCGACCACGCTCAGTGTTGCTGGGGCCGTGCTCCGTGAGGTGCTAGGGGCGAGGTCTCGCGGCGTCCCGCAGCGGACGCCGAGGGCGGTTTCGCCCGGCACCTACACATATCGGTACGTCAATTAGGAGGAACCACTATGGCTCGTGCGGTCGGAATCGACCTCGGGACCACGAACTCGGTCGTCGCCGTTCTCGAAGGCGGTGAACCGGTCGTCGTCGCCAACTCGGAAGGATCGCGCACCACCCCGTCGATCGTCGCGTTCGCGAAGAACGGCGAGGTACTGGTCGGCCAGCCGGCGAAGAACCAGGCCGTCACCAACGTCGACCGCACCATTCGCTCCGTCAAGCGGCACATCGGCACCGACTGGTCGGTGGACATCGACGACAAGAAGTACACGCCGCAGGAGATCAGCGCGCGCGTGCTGATGAAGCTCAAGCGCGACGCGGAGTCCTACCTCGGTGAGGAGATCACCGACGCGGTCATCACCGTGCCCGCCTACTTCGAGGACGCCCAGCGGCAGGCCACGAAGGAAGCAGGCCAGATCGCGGGCCTGAACGTCCTGCGCATCGTCAACGAGCCCACCGCCGCGGCGCTCGCCTACGGCCTGGACAAGGGCGACAAGGAACAGACCATCCTGGTCTTCGACCTCGGTGGCGGCACCTTCGACGTCTCGCTGCTGGAAATCGGCGAGGGCGTCGTCGAGGTCCGCGCCACCTCCGGCGACAACCACCTCGGTGGTGACGACTGGGACGAGCGGGTCGTGCAGTGGCTGGTCGACAAGTTCAAGGCCAGCTCGGGCATCGACCTCACCAAGGACAAGATGGCCATGCAGCGGCTGCGTGAGGCCGCCGAGAAGGCCAAGATCGAGCTGAGCTCCTCGCAGAGCACCTCGATCAACCTGCCCTACATCACCGTCGACGCGGAGAAGAACCCGCTGTTCCTCGACGAGCAGCTGACTCGCGCCGAGTTCCAGAAGATCACCTCGGACCTGCTCGACCGCACCCGCGCGCCGTTCCAGTCCGTGATCAAGGACGCGGGCATCAAGGTGTCCGACATCGACCACGTGGTGCTCGTCGGCGGTTCCACCCGTATGCCGGCCGTCACCGACCTGGTGCGCGAGCTGACCGGTGGCAAGGAGCCCAACAAGGGCGTGAACCCGGACGAGGTCGTCGCCGTCGGCGCCGCCCTGCAGGCCGGTGTGCTCAAGGGTGAGGTCAAGGACGTCCTGCTGCTCGACGTGACCCCGCTGTCGCTGGGCATCGAGACCAAGGGCGGCGTGATGACCAAGCTCATCGAGCGCAACACCACCATCCCGACCAAGCGCTCGGAGACCTTCACCACGGCCGACGACAACCAGCCGTCGGTGCAGATCCAGGTGTTCCAGGGTGAGCGCGAGATCGCCTCGCACAACAAGCTGCTCGGCTCCTTCGAGCTGACCGGCATCCCGCCCGCCCCGCGCGGCGTGCCGCAGATCGAGGTCACCTTCGACATCGACGCCAACGGCATCGTGCACGTCACCGCGAAAGACAAGGGCACCGGCAAGGAGAACACGATCAAGATCCAGGACGGCTCCGGCTTGTCCAAGGAGGAGATCGATCGGATGGTCAAGGACGCCGAGGCCCACGCGGCCGAGGACAAGGCGCGTCGCGAGGAGGCGGAGACCCGCAACCAGGCCGAGTCGCTGGTCCACCAGACCGAGAAGTTCATCAAGGAGAACGAGGACAAGGTCCCCGCGGACGTCAAGACCAAGGTCGAGGCGGCCATCGCCGAGGCGAACGAGGCTCTGAAGGGCACCGACATCGCCGCGGTCAAGGCGGCCGTCGAGAAGCTGGCCACCGAGTCGCAGGCGCTCGGCCAGGCCATCTACGAGGCCTCCGCCGCGGACGCCGCCGCACAGGGCGACGGCGCGACCAGCGCCGCGTCGGATGACCAGGTCGTGGACGCCGAGGTCGTGGACGAGCCGGTCGACACGGAGAAGAAGTGACCGAGGACAACTTCGAGAAGGAGCCGATCACCTTCGTCGACAACCGGAAGATCGATCCGGAGACCGGTGACGTCAGGCAGCAGGCCGCGGACAACGGCGCCGCGGCCGCGCAGGCCCCGCAGGTGGACGAGAGCGTGGACATCGACAACGACGACGCCCTCGCCGACACCATCAGCGGCGAGCTCGCCGAGCGCACCGCCGACCTGCAGCGGCTGACCGCCGAGTACGCCAACTACCGGCGCCGGGTCGAGCGCGACCGCAAGGCCGTCATCGACAACGCCAAGGCGTCGGTGGTCACCGAGTTGCTCGGTGTGCTCGACGATCTCGACCGCGCGCGGGCGCACGGCGACCTGGAATCGGGTCCGCTGCGGTCGGTGGCCGACAAGTTGTCGGCCGCGCTGCTCAAGCAGGGTCTAGAGGAGTTCGGTTCGGAGGGTGAGCCTTTCGACCCGACCCTGCACGAGGCCGTACAGCACGAGGGCTCCGGCCACGACCCGGTGATCGGCATTGTGATGCGCAAAGGCTATCGCTTCGGCGATAGGGTGCTTCGGCACGCGCTCGTCGGGGTAACCGACGGCGTAGCCGATCTGACGGAAAACGCTGTTCAACCTACTGAAGAGGCATCGGATGTTGATGCCGGCGCGAACGATCAATAAGGACGCGAGAGGAGGAGATGCTCGGTGAGCCAACGGGAGTGGATCGAAAAGGACTTCTACAAGGAGCTGGGTATTTCCTCCGGCGCCTCGCAGGACGAGATCAAGAAGG
This sequence comes from Nocardia sp. NPDC051929, assembly GCF_044548645.1. Taxonomy (NCBI): domain Bacteria; kingdom Bacillati; phylum Actinomycetota; class Actinomycetes; order Mycobacteriales; family Nocardiaceae; genus Nocardia; species Nocardia sp. NPDC051929. The sequence goes on from NZ_JBIUCG010000004.1 coordinate 299,319, forward strand.
CCTATCGCAAGCTCGCCAGGGACTTGCATCCGGACGCCAACCCCGGTGACACCAAAGCCGAGGAGCGGTTCAAGGCCGTCAGCGAGGCGCACGCCGTGCTGTCGGATCCGGCCAAGCGCAAGGAGTACGACGACACCCGCAAGCTCTTCGCGGGTGGCGGCTACGGTCGCGGTGGCTTCGGCGGCGGTACCGGTGGCGGCTTCTCGCAGGAGTTCAACCTCGGGGACATCTTCGGCGGCGCCGCCGGTGCCGCCGACGGTGGCCTCGGCGACCTGCTCGGCGGTCTGTTCAACCGGGGCGGCACGCGGTCGTCGAGCCGCCCCAGGCGCGGGGCCGACGTGGAGACCGAGACGACGCTCGGTTTCCGGGAAGCGGCCCAGGGCGTCACGGTCCCGCTGCGGATGACCAGCCCCTCGCCGTGCACGACGTGTCACGGCAGCGGCGCCAAACCGGGCACGAGTCCGCGAGTCTGCCCGATCTGCAACGGGACCGGCATCGTCAGCCGCAACCAGGGCGCGTTCGGCTTCAGCGAGCCGTGCGACGAGTGCCGGGGCAGCGGGTCGATCATCGACGACCCGTGCCTCGACTGCCAGGGCAGCGGCATCCAGAACCGCACGCGCACCATCACGGTGCGGATTCCTCCCGGAGTCGGTGACGGTCAACGGATCCGGCTGGCCGGTCAGGGCGAGGCGGGGCTGCGCGGGGCGCCCTCGGGCGACCTGTATGTCACCGTCCACGTCAGCCAGGACAAGGTCTTCGGCCGCAACGGCGACGACCTGACCCTGGTTCTGCCGGTCAGTTACAGTGAATTGGTCCTCGGTACAACGGTTTCGGTGCCCACTCTGGACGGCCGGGTCGGCGTCAAGGTGCCTCCGGGTACCGCCGACGGCCGCACCTTGCGGGTGCGCGGCCGTGGCGTGCCCAAGCGCGGCGGCGGCGCGGGCGACCTACTGGTGACGGTGAAGGTCGCGATTCCGCAGAAGCTGGACAACGACGCCGTCGAGGCGCTGAAGCGCTACCAGGAGGCGGAACGGGCCGGCGGCTTCGACCCACGTGCGGGATGGGCAGGTGCGTGATGTCCTCCGAACCGAAGAACGCGTCCGGCGGGTCGCGGGCCGAGTTCTTCATGATCTCGGTCGCGGCCCAGCTGGCCGGCATGCACGCGCAGACGCTGCGCACGTATGACCGTCTGGGACTGGTCACGCCGCAACGTACTTCGGGCGGTGGTCGGCGCTACTCGGCCCGGGACGTGGAGCTGCTGCGCGAGGTGCAGCGGCTGTCCCAGGACGAGGGCGTCAACCTGGCGGGCATCAAGCGCATCATCGAACTGACCAATCAGGTGGAGGAACTGCGCCAGCAGGTCGCGGAACTGTCGGCCGAGCTGGAGCGGACGCGGGCGGCGTACCGTCCGGATCTCGCTCCGCAGCAGCGCAGTACCGCGCTGGTCGTCTGGCAGCCGCGGCATCGTCGTGAGGACGGTCAGCGCAGACGATAACCGGCACGACGACGGCCCCGGCCTCGGTCGCACATCGCGATCCGGCGCCGGGGCCGTCGTCGTGCGCGGGCATTGTCACAAAGATTTGCTGAAGATAAACCAGAACATGTTCGGCGGAAGTGGTGCGGCACCGTCTATTTCGTTGTCGAATCAACTGGACATTTTCACCATAGATCAGTTTACGTAACCGGTTCGGCCTACCCAATTCGATCCACCTCGGATGGACGCCATGTTGCCCTGAAGTCGCTAGAACAGACCAATCGGGACGTAATTCCACAAGAGGGCCTTACCAATTCGGTATGCACACGACTGATTTTGTGCCGAATCCCCGGTCTTGCAGTCGGTTTCTCTGGCGTGTCGCCCTGGGCATCCTCGTTTCGACGAAATTGAGCGCGGTATGTTCCTTCGAAAGATTCCGTTGCTGGCAAACCTCGCCTACACTCCTTGCCATCGGCTGCTGTCGAGTGGCCCCGCAGCACCTCACTCGCCGGCATGGTTCGTGAACGAGTGCGAAATGGGGTTGTGAGACCAATGGATTCACGCACTGTCGCTTTGATCAGAACTACGTTCAAGGCGGTTGCTGCGGAGGATGGGGGGCCGGAGAAACTGGCGAGATCGTTCTACGCGATCTTGTTCACCGACTACCCGCACGTCCGCGATTTCTTTCCCGCCGCGATGGACTCCCAGCGCGACCGGCTGGTCAAGGCGATCTCCTATGCACTGGACCGGTTGGAGGAGCCCGACAAGCTGCTGCCCTTCCTGGCCCAGCTCGGCAGGGACCACCGCAAGTACGGCGTGCAGCCCGCGCACTACGCCGCCGTCGCTACCGCGCTGAAGAACGCCGTGAAAGTGTTCGCGGGCACCGAGATGTGGACCGACGAGGTGGACCGCGCCTGGGACGAGGGCCTGCAGATCATCTCCGACACCATGATCGGCGCGGCGGAGAAGGAGACCACGCCGTCGGTGTGGACCGGCACGGTGATCGAGCGCCGCGAGGTGCTGCGCAACCTGGTCGTCGTCCGGCTGCAACTGGATCAGCCGATGCGCTATGCCGCGGGCCAGTACTTGAGCGTGCAGGTTCCGTCGCGGCCGCGCATGTGGCGCTATCTCTCGCCCGCCGTGCCGGCGAATGCCAACGGTGAGATCGAGTTCCACGTCCGCAGCGTGCTCGGCGGCTGGGTCAGCTCGGCCATCGTCGGCCAGACTGTCGTCGGCGACCAATGGCTGCTCGGCTCGCCACTCGGCGGCCTCGGCGTTCCGCGCAACGCCAAACGCAAGATGCTGATGGTCGGCTGCGGCACCGGAATCGCGCCGCTGCGCGCGCAGCTGATGTCGATGGCGATGCGGCGGACCAATCCGAAGGTGCATCTGTTCGTCGGCGGCCACCACCCCTGCGACCTCTACGACCTGGAGACCCTGAGCAAGCTGGCGATGGCCAACCGCTGGCTCACGGTCACGCCGGTGAGCGAGCACGACGAAAACCCCTGGTGGTACCCGGAACCGGAGGAGCCGCGCACCACCTGGCCGGGCCTGGAACCCCGCGTCACCGGCCAGATCGGCAAGGTCGTCGCCAGTTTCGGCGCATGGTCCGACCGCGACGTGCAGATCGTCGGCTCACCCTCGATGGTGCAGACCACCAAGTTCCGACTCATGGCAGCCGGAACCCTGGCGAAGAACATCCGCCACGACCCGTTGTATTAGTCCGGCGCCTGCGGCGCCGGGTGTTCGCGGGCTGTGTTGTTCGGCCGCGCCTTCGGCGCGAACGGCGGATGCTCGGTCTCGCTTCGCTCGAAAGACGTGGTTGCGGTGCGCCGGGCGTCAGGTGATGACCGCGCTCCCAGGGGCTCGCCGTTGTTGCAGCCTCGGGATATCCGATGGTGGCAATACTACGGCTGCTGATCGATCTGCTGATCGGTCAGAGCCCCTCGAACTGGATTCGCTCCGGCGGAGTTCCGGTTTCTAGGAGGCGGTCGACCGTGGTTTGGACCATGGCCGGGGAGCCGCAGACGAGTACTTGGTGTTCGAGGAAAGCGCCGTGGGAGCCGAGGACTTCGGCGAGGGTGCCGTAGAGCAGGTCGTCGGGTGCGAAGCCGATGTCGACGCGGGACTGCTCGTACCAGTCGTCGACCCAGCTCGGATCCTCCGGGTTCTCCACCACCGGAATCACCGTGAGCCAAGGCAATTCGGCGGCCAGCAGGTAGAGCATGTCCGAGGCGTACAGGTCGCGGGGGGAACGCCCCCCGACGAAGAGGTAGGTGGGCGGCGGCGACGGCTTGCGCGCCAGCTCGAGGATCTGAGCGCGCATGGGCGCCAATCCCGTACCGCCCGCGATCATCACCACCTCGTCGCCGTCGGGGTCGACCCAGAACCCGCCTGCCGGAGCGCCGATCCGCCACTCGTCGCCCGGCTGGGTGTCGGCGACGATCGCGGCGCTGCACCAGCCGCCGGGCACCGTGCGCACGTGGAACTCCAGTTTGCCGTCCAGGGACGGCGGCAGCGCGGGCGACAGCCTGCGGCGCACGCCGGGATGCTGCGGCACCCGGACTTCGACCGACTGTCCGGCGGCGAACGGCACGAACTCTCCGATCAGGCGGATCACCGCGAGATCGTGTCGCAGGCGATGATGGCCGACCACGGTCGAAGTCCACTCCGGCGCCTGATGACCATTGCCGAGCATGCTCGGATCCCCCAACGGGGCCTCCTTCTTACACAGGGTCGCAGCTGATGTTCTGCTCCGGCGTGCCGACCGCGATGAGCGCGCGCCGGGTGTCCGCGATCATCCGGGCCGAGCCGGCGATCTGGATCTGCCGGTCTTCCCACGCGCCGAAGCTCGCGACCACGGCGCCAAGGTTACCGATCAGGCGCCGGTGCATGCCGTACGGTGCGTCCTGCGGCGGATGCGGGTACCACCACGGGTTGGTCTTCTGCTCGCACACCGGAACGATGGTCAGCCACGGGTTGCTCTGCGAGAGCTGCCACATGTTCTCCACGTCGTACAGGTCGCAGGGATAGCGGCCGCCGATGAAGAAGTGCACTCGCGGGTTGATGCCGCGCTGGCCCATTTCGATCAGCTGGGCGCGCAGCGGGGCGATGCCGGTGCCCGCGCCGATCATGAGCACGTCGCGGCCGCTGTCCCGGTCGACGTGCAGTCCGCCGAGCGGGCCCGCGATCCGCCATCGGTCGCCGACCCTGGTCTCGTTGACGATCGCGGGGCTCACCCAGCCGCCGCGGATCTTGCGCACGTGGAACTCGATCTCGCCGTACGGGTTGGACGGGATGGCGGGAGAGAAATAGCGCCACATCTTGGGCCGCTGCGGAATGGTGACCGGCACGTACTGCCCGGCCTGGTAGGGCACCGGCCCATCGGACTGCAGGCGCACGATGGCCAGGTCCTCCAGCACGCGGCGATGGCCGACCACGGTGGCCTCCCACACCGGCTGCGACTTGTCGGAGTTGGCGCCGATGGCCATGGACGCGGAGATCAGGATGGTGATGTCGCGCCAGCCCTCCTCCAGGCTCCGATTCCACGCCGCGCCGTTGTAGACGCGGAACGCCGCCAGCAGCGCACGGCCCGCTATGTCGTAGTGCGCGGCCTCCACGCCGTACTTGCGATGGTCGCGAGCGAGTTGCTCCAGGAACTTCTGCGCGCGGTCCCAGTCCTCCAGGTGATCGAGGACGTACTGGATGGCCGTGGCGATCCGTTTGGCCTGCATCTCCATGGCGGGTGGGAACAATTCGCGCAACCGTGGGTTCTCGGCGAACAAATGTCCGTAGAACGCACTGACCAACCGCTCGGGTCCATTCGGCGACTCGATCACCGAACGAAAATTGGCGCGGACCAGCGCAGCCGAACGCGCATCCACGACGTGGAGCTTCCTTTCCCTCAGTTCTGCCCGGGGACATACCCGTTACCGGCGGTCTCCCGCCGACAAGTATCCCCGAAAATGCCGTGGTCGTGTGGGTATAAAGCGAACCTTCGCCTTCGCTGCGGCCACGCCCGTGCTGGAGACGGACTACGTCCGGCTGCGCCCGTTGGTGCCGTGCGACCCGGGCAAACGGTAATCGGTGGGCAAACGGCGGATGCCGCTGACCCGTCGGGTACCGCCGTCGTGGGCGGGCCGGGCCGGATTTCCGCGTCGATGCGGGACCGGAGGATGCCGTTTCCGGCCGGTCAGGTTCCGGCGCCGGTACGCACCGCAGGCACGACCTGCTCGGTATAACGACGGATCTGCTCGACCGGTTCCCCCTCGGTCGGCCAGAAGACGAAACCGTCGATCCGCTGGTCACGGTGCAGGGCGAGCAGGTCGTCGACCCAGCGCTGGGGCGGGCCCTCCAGGAAGCCGCGATCTGCCCCGTCCGCGGTGATGGTGCCCGATACGTTCAGCACCCGCCGCACCGTCAGCGGATCCCGGCCCGCCGCCGCGGCGGCGGCATCGATCCGCTCGCCCGCTTCGGCGAGGAACTCCGGCGGCGCCCACGCGGCGGACGGCACCCAGCCGTCGGCGGCGCGTCCGGTGAGCTCGAGCATGCGCGGCCCGCGCGCACCGAGCCAGATGCCGGGCTCGTGCCGCGGCCGGGGGCCTGGATGCGCGCCCGCCAGGGAGTAGAAGGCGCCGGGCACCCGGACCGAACGCTCGTCGCTCCACAAGGCGCGGATCACCGCGATCGCCTCGGCCAGGGCGCGTACCGCCTCGCCGCCGGTTCGGCGCGGTCCGCCCATCCCGGCGACGGCGTCCCAGAACGCGCCGGCGCCGAGACCGAGCTGGATCCGGCCGTCGCTGATGATGTCGAGCGAGGCCACCGCCTTCGCGAGCAACGCGGGGTTGCGCAGCGGCAGGTTCGCCACGTCGGGGAAGAAGGTGATCCGCTCGGTGCGCGCGACGAGAGCGGTGATCAGCGTCCAGGTGTCCAGGAAACGGCGCTGGTAGGGATGGTCCTGGATCCCGATCAGGTCGAGCCCGGACACGTCGGCGTACACGCTCAGCTCGGCGAGCCTGCGGAAGTCGTCGGCCTCCGGGATCAGGAACAGACCGAATTGGGGCGGTCGAGTGCTCGTCACACACCTCCTGGTGGTCTCGCGGGACGCCCGACCCCGGCGTGGCGGGCCGGTGTCGCTCAGATGGCGAGCACGGTCTTGCCGCGTGCGCCGGGCGCTCCGATGACCGCCGGTCCCTCCGCGAGCGGGACGGTCGCGTCGATCGGCACGACCACGTCACCGGCGGCGACGCGCTGGATCAGCCGGGCCAGCTCCGGCGCTTTCCCCTTGGATTCGATGTTGCCCCCTTTCAGCGACCGTGCGCGCAGCGCGTCCTCGTCGGCCGCGAAGGTGGTGGAGTAGACGGTGCCGCCGTCGCGGACCAGCGTGGTCAGCTCCGCCAGCGCCTCGGGCGGGCTCACCAGATCGAACAGCACGTCGATGCCGTCCGGATGCGCGGCGGCGACCTGGTCGCGCACCGGTCCCGCGGTGTAGTCCACCGTCTCGGCCGCGCCCAAGCGGGTCATCTGATCGGCGGAGTCGCCGCGTGCCGTGGCGATGACGTGCGCGCCGGCGATATTGGCCAGCTGCACCAAGAAGGAGCCGACGCCGCCGGTCGCGCCCACGATCAGCACGGTCTGGCCCGGGTGGATGTGGGTGGCGTCCACGAGGTCCTGCGCGGTCACCCCGGACGTCGGCAGCGCGGCGGCGGCGACGGTGGTCACGCCCGGCGGGATCGGCACCAGCGTGCCGCCCTCAGGGAGCACCGCGTACTCGGCGAAACTGCCGTGGCCCACCGGCGGTGTGAGGAACTTGCCGACCACCCGGTCGCCGATGGCGAACCGGCTGACGCCCGCGCCGATCGTGGCGACCGTGCCCGCCCCGTCGACTCCGAGGATCAGCGGAAAGTCGTGCGGCAGTTTGCCTTCCAGGAGGCCGGAGGCCACCTTTCGGTCGAAGGGATTCACCCCGGCCGCCTGGAGTTGGACCCGTACGGATCCGGGGCCCGGCTCGGGCATCGGCATCTCGGCCAGTTCCGGCGTCGCTCCGAACTTCCGTACCACGATCGCGCGCATCCATTCGCTCCTCGAGTCGGGGTGAAGAGTGCTGCAACAACTGACGGCCGAGGTCATCGTAGGCATCCGAAGGTCGCCGACGTGCGGAATCATCGCATCGGCGGTGTCGCGGGGCGTCGCTTTCGCCGATGCCGGGGCGTAGCGTTCGACACGATCCGGCGGCATCGGAGCGGCGTGGCGAAGAATTCGAAACTTGAGCGGAACAGACTCAACCTTTCGGACGTTGGACGGGTAGGAACGGCGCCGAGCCGAAGGCGGAGCGGGACGAAGCGACGGCTTCGGCCGGGCGAACACGCTCGGCGCCGTACGAATCGACTCGACTAGTAGGAAGGTGACTCGTGGACTCGTTCAATCCCACCACCAAGACCCAGGCCGCACTGACCGCCGCCCTGCAGGCGGCCTCCGCCGCGGGCAACCCGGAGATTCGTCCGGCGCACTTGCTGGTGGCGTTGCTGGACCAGACCGACGGCATCGCCGCGCCCTTGCTGAAGGCCGTCGGAACGGATCCGGCGGTCGTGCGCAACGAGGCACAGGCCATCGTGGACCGGCTGCCGCAGGCGACCGGCGCCACCACCACACCGCAGCTGGGCCGCGAGGCGCTCGCCGCGATCACCGCGGCGCAGCGCCTGGCCACCGAACTCGGTGACGAATACGTCTCCACCGAGCACGTGATGGTCGGTCTCGCCCAAGGCGACTCCGACGTGACGATGCTGCTCACCAAGTACGGCGCCACCGCCGACGCGCTGCGTGCGGCGTTCACCGCGGTGCGTGGCAGCGCCCGGGTGACCAGCCCCGATCCGGAGGGCAGCTACCAGGCGCTGGAGAAGTACTCCACCGACCTCACCGACGCCGCCCGCAACGGCAAACTCGACCCGGTCATCGGCCGGGACACCGAGATCCGCCGGGTGGTGCAGGTTTTGAGCCGTCGCACCAAGAACAACCCGGTGCTGATCGGCGAGCCGGGTGTCGGCAAGACGGCCATCGTCGAGGGGCTCGCCCAGCGCATCGTGGCGGGCGACGTCCCGGAGTCGCTGCGCGGCAAGTCCGTCGTGGCGCTCGACCTCGGCGCGATGGTCGCGGGCGCGAAGTACCGCGGCGAGTTCGAGGAGCGGCTCAAGGCCGTGCTCGAGGACATCAAGAACAGCGCGGGCCAGATCATCACGTTCATCGACGAGCTGCACACGATCGTCGGCGCGGGCGCCACCGGTGAATCGGCGATGGACGCGGGCAACATGATCAAGCCGATGCTGGCCCGCGGCGAGCTGCGCCTGGTCGGCGCGACCACGCTGGAGGAATACCGCCAGCACATCGAGAAGGACGCCGCCCTGGAGCGGCGCTTCCAGCAGGTGCTGGTCGGCGAGCCGTCGGTGGAGGACACCATCGGCATCCTGCGCGGCATCAAGGATCGCTACGAGGTGCACCACGGTGTGCGCATCACCGACTCCGCGCTGGTCGCCGCGGCTACGCTGTCGGACCGCTACATCACCTCCCGGTTCCTGCCGGACAAGGCGATCGACCTGGTAGACGAGTCGGCCTCGCGGTTGCGCATGGAGATCGACTCCCGCCCGGTGGAGATCGACGAGGTGGAGCGCGCGGTGCGCCGCCTGGAGATCGAGGAGGTCGCCCTCGCCAAGGAGACCGACGAGGCCTCCAAGCAGCGGCTGGAGAAGCTGCGCGCCGAACTCGCCGACGACCGGGAGAAGCTCAATCAGCTGACCACCCGTTGGCAGAACGAGAAGAGCGCGATCGACCAGGTGCGCACGCTCAAGGAGCAACTGGAAGCGCTGCGCGGCGAATCCGAACGCGCCGAGCGCGACGGTGATCTGGGCAAGGCGGCCGAACTGCGCTACGGCCGGATCCCCGCGCTGGAGAAGCAGCTCGCTCAGGCCGAGCAGTCCTCGGCCACCGCGGGCGACGGCGAGGTGATGCTCAAGGAAGAAGTCGGCCCGGACGACATCGCCGAGGTGGTGTCCTCGTGGACCGGCATTCCGGTGGGCCGGATGCTGGAAGGCGAGACCCAGAAGCTGCTGCGCATGGAGGAGGAGTTGGGTCGCCGCGTGGTCGGTCAGACCGAGGCGGTGCAGGCGGTGTCCGACGCGGTGCGCCGGGCGCGCGCGGGTGTCGCCGATCCGAATCGCCCCACCGGCTCGTTCATGTTCGTCGGCCCGACCGGCGTCGGCAAGACGGAGCTGGCGAAAGCGTTGGCGGACTTCCTGTTCGACGACGAGCGCGCCATGGTCCGCATCGACATGAGCGAGTACAGCGAGAAGCACTCGGTGGCCCGGCTGGTCGGCGCCCCGCCCGGCTACGTCGGTTACGACCAGGGCGGTCAGCTCACCGAGGCGGTGCGGCGCAGGCCCTACACGGTGGTGCTGTTCGACGAGATCGAGAAGGCACACCCGGACGTGTTCGACATCCTGCTCCAGGTACTCGACGAGGGCAGGCTCACCGACGGCCAAGGCCGCACGGTGGACTTCCGCAACACCATCCTCATCCTCACCTCGAACCTGGGTGCGGGTGGTGACCAGGAGTTCGTCATGAACGCGGTGCGTTCGGCCTTCAAGCCGGAGTTCCTCAACCGCCTCGACGACGTGGTCATGTTCCACGCGCTCGACGAGGAGCAGTTGGAGCAGATCGTCGACATACAGCTCGATCAGCTGCAGAAGCGCCTGGCGCAACGCAGGCTGAAGCTGGAGGTCAGCGATTCGGCTCGGTTCTGGCTCGCCGTGCGCGGTTACGACCCCTCCTATGGCGCTCGTCCGTTGCGCAGGCTGATCCAGCAGGCCATCGGCGACTCCCTCGCCAAGGAGTTGCTGGCGGGCGAGGTCACCGACGGCGACAGCGTCAAGGTGGCCGTCAGCCCCGACGGGGACGGTCTGATCGTCGGAAGGTGATGAGTGAGCAAGCGGCCCCGCGCGTGCGGGGCCGCTTACCCTGGAAGCCATGACCAACCCGAACGATCCCTGGGGACAGCGGCCGGAGGATGCACCGACCGAGCACCTGGGTCCGCCGGGCAAGTCCGGCTACGGGGGCCCGGCGCACACCACGGCGTATCCCGACGCGTACGGCGCCGGCGCTCCGTCGGAATATCCCCCGACGGAGCAGTACGGATCCTGGGGCCCACCCCCGACGAACGCGACGCGCGCGTTCCCGTCCTACGACTCCCAGTGGGCCGCCTATCCGGACACCGCTCCGGGTGCGGCGGGGCCGCCCGGCGGCGCGATGCCGCCTGCCGGGGGAGTGCCGCAGGGACCACCACCGCAGCCGCCGCGCCGCAACACCGGTCTGTGGATCGCCCTCGGCATCGGCGTCGTGTTGCTCATCGGTGCGATCGGGGTGGTCTCGGGCGTGCTGCTGGGCGCAAGCGATTCCGGCTCGGCCGACACCGCGGCGGCACCGACGACGCGCGTCACCACGAGACCGGCGCCGGGAACCAGGAACGCCCAGCCGACCCCACCGAGCGGGTTGCCCAGCGTGCCCGGCCTCGGCGATGCCGACGGGCTCGGCGCGACCATGGGCACCATCACCGCGAACGACGGGGGCACCCTGACGGTGAGTTCGGTGATGGGCAACACCATCACGGTGCGCACGGACGCCAAGACGCAGGTGATCGCCTTGTCGGGCACGAAAGTATCCGATCTCGCCACCGGTGAGCTGGTGCTGATCCAGGGCGACAAGGCCGCGGACGGATCGATCCAGGCGAAGGTCATCATCGGTACCTCGCTGCCCGGCGGCGGACGATGAGCCGCGCCGGGCGCGGCCCGCGCGAAGCGCCGGGGGTAATGACGGACCATGTCCGGCCGGGACCATTAGGCTAGGCGTCGATGACGGCAATGTGGTTCGGGTTGGCGGCGATCGCGCTCGTGGGTGCGATCGTGCTGCTGTATTTCGATCGGCTCCAGCGTCAGCGGACCGGTCACGCGCGACAGGTGTGGGCGAAGTCGCAGGGCTATACCTATGTGTCCGTGGAACCCGCGCTGCCGTCCACGTGGCGGCGGGGCGCGCTGACCAAACTGGGCTATCTCTCCGCGGTCGACGTGGTCTCCGGCATCCGCAAGGGCGAGAAGTTCGTGCTGTTCGACTTGGAGGACTCCGCGACGCTGGTCGCGGTCCGCCGCCAGATCGGTTCGGACATCGACGTGGACATGCGGCTGAAGACGGCCGCGCCGCCCAAGGACCACGATCTGGAACTGCTCGGCGCCATCGGTGATCGCGTGGTGTTCGCGACCAATCCCGAAATCGCCAGGCACGCGGTCGATCAGCGCATGGTCGCGTTCATCGAGAATCTTCCGGACTCCGTACAGATGCTCTGGAGCGAGGGCAACTGGACGCTGGGCATGCTGCTGGTCGGCACCACCCCGAAGGACTGGGAAGGCGCGATCGACGCGGTGCTGCGCCTGTCCGGCCTGCTGCACGTGCTGCCACCGGTCAGCGAGCCGCACTTCGACGACGGCGGACCCGAGCCGGGCCGCTCCCGGCCTCGCGAGCGTCAGCGGGGCGAGAACGTCCGGGGCCCCGAGGACGACGCGGGCGACCGTGCGCGCCCGGAGGCCGAAGGCGACGAGCGGTCCGATGACGACTCCCACGCCGGCGAGCGAGCCGAGGAGCGGGGATCGGAACCGGCGCGCCGCCCGTCGCTGGCCGTCGTGCCGAACACCCGCGCCCGCGTGCGCGAGGACGACGGGCCTCGGTCACATGAGGAACGCGACGAGCGCGCCGAGGGCCGGGCCGACTCCGAGTCGCGGCAGCGGCCCGCCGACCCGCCCGGTGGACCGTTCCATCCCGGCTTCCGCCCCTACCAGGGACCCGTGCCGAAGTGACCGGCCGCGCGCCCATCGCGGTCGGACCCGAGCGACTGCCATCGATCGCGCCGTCATGACCGAGCATCCCCGGCTGCCCGGCGCCACCCGCCCGGTGGCTTTGATCACCGGACCGACCTCGGGTATCGGCCGCGGTTACGCGACCCGGCTGGCCTCCCTCGGCTACGACTTGGTGCTGGCCGCCAGGGACGAGCAGCGCCTCACCGCCCTCGCGACCGAGATGGAACACCGCTTCGGTACCCGCTCGGAGCTGCTCGTCGCCGACCTGGCCGGGGCCGAGGATCGCGAGCGGGTCGCGGCGCGGCTGGCCGACGGCGTCGAATTCCTGGTGAACAACGCCGGTTTCGCGCGGTCAGGGGAGTTCTGGACATTGCCGCCCGAGCAGTTGCAGGCGCAACTGGACGTCAACGTCACCTCCGTGGTGCGGCTCACCAGGGCCGCGCTGCCGCCGATGATCGCGGCGGCCAACGGCTGCGTCGTCAACGTGGCCAGCGTGGCAGGCCTGATTCCCGGACGAGGGTCGACGTACTCGGCGTCCAAGGCATACGTCGTATCCTTCACGGAAGGGTTGGCAGGCGGATTGGCCGGGACCGGAGTCCGGGTCCAAGCCCTGTGCCCGGGATTCGTCCGCACGGAATTCCACCAGCGAGCAGGCATCGAGATGTCCTCGCTGCCGAAAGCGTTGTGGCTGAGCGTCGACCAGGTAGTCGCCGGCTCACTGCGTGATCTGGAGAAGGGCCGGGTGCTCAGCGTGCCCGGTGTGCAGTACAAAGCGCTCACCACCGTCGCCGGAATGATCCCGCGAACCCTGGGGGCCCGGCTCAATCGCGGGCTGTTCAACGCACGCGGAAGGACTTGACATGATCGACGTGATTACCAACGACAGGGACCGGCTGGCCGCGCTGGTACGCGAGCTCGCCGTCGTGCACGGCCGGGTGACCCTGTCCTCGGGCAAAGAGGCCGACTACTACGTCGACCTGCGCCGCGCGACGCTGCACCACGGCGCGGGCCCGCTGATCGGCAAGCTGCTGCGCGAACTCGTCGCGGACTGGGACTTCGACGCCGTCGGCGGCCTGACCATGGGCGCGGACCCGGTGGCGCTGGCCGTGCTGCACGCGCCCGGCCGCCCGATCGACGCCTTCGTGGTGCGCAAGGCCGCGAAGTCGCACGGCATGCAGCGCCAGATCGAAGGCCCCGATGTCGTGGGCAAGCGGGTGCTGGTCGTGGAGGACACCACGACGACCGGCAATTCGCCCCTGACCGCGGTGCGCGCGTTGCGCGCTGCGGGCGCTACCGTGGTCGGCGTCGCCACCGTCGTCGACCGGGAAACCGGCGCCGACCAGGTGATTGCCGCGGAAGGTCTGGAGTACCGGTCGATCCTCGGCTTGAAGGATCTCGCCCTGGGATAGCCTGGACGAGGTGTAAGTCTTCGAAGGTGAAGGGTCGTGTGAGTCTCCAGTGGTGAGCATTGCAGTCAACAGGAGCCGCGAGAACGTCGCGATGCTCGGAATCGGCGCTTACCGACCCGAACGCCTGGTCAGCAACGCGGAGGTCTGCGAGGTCCTGGATTCCACCGACGAGTGGATCTTCGAGCGCACCGGCGTCCGCAACCGGCGCTGGATCAGCGGTGACGAGACGCTCCGGTCGATCGCGGCGGCGGCGGGCGAGCGCGCGATCGTCAACAGCGGCGTCGACCGGTCGAAGATCGGCGCCGTGATCCTGGCCACCTCCAGCTGGCTGACCCTCACCCCGCACGGCGCGCCGCAGGTGGCCTATGACATCGGCATGAACGGCGTCCCCGCTTTCGACCTGACCTCCGGCTGCGGCGGCTTCGGATACGGCCTCGGCGTGGCCGCCGACATGATCCGATCCGGTTCCGCCGAGTACGTCCTGCTCATCGGCGCCGAGACGATGACCGTCGGACTCGACCCCACCGACCGCGGCACCGCGATGATCTTCGGTGACGGCGCGGGCGCGGTCGTGGTCGGCCCGAGCGACGAGAACGGCATCTCGCCGACCGTGTGGGGCAGCGACGGCGAGAACGCCGCAGCGATCATGCAGGACATCGATTTCCTCGAGTACATGCAGCGCGCTCAGGCCATGCAGGGGCTCGACCCGGCGGTGGATCCGGTCGGCCGGATGTCGCTGCGGATGGAGGGCCCCCGCGTCTTCCGCTGGGCCGCGGTCACCCTGCCGCGCGCGCTGTCCACCGCGCTCGAGGTCTCCGGCGTGGCCAAGGAGGACATCGAGGTCTTCGTCCCGCATCAGGCCAATGCCCGGATCAACGAGCTGATGAAGAAGAATCTCGGGCTGGCCGACGAGATCCCGATGGCCAACGACATCGAGAACACCGGAAACACCTCCGCCGCGTCCATTCCGCTCGCGATCGAGGAAATGCTGGTCACCGGCAAGGCCAAGGGCGGGCAGACGGCGTTGCTGCTCGGCTTCGGCGCGGGGCTGAGTTACGCGGGACAAGTCGTCACGCTGCCGCCCGCGCCCACCGAGCCGAGCTTCTGACCATGCGGCCGTTCCGAGCCGGATATCTCGCGGCGGCGGCGCTCACCGTCTTCGGCGCCGTCACCGGGCGGGAGAAGGCGCAGTGGATCGCGAAGCCGCTGCTGATGCCGCTGCTCGCGGCGGACGTGGCCACCGAAGGCCGAGAGCTGCCGTCCACCGAGCGCACGGTGCTGATCGGGTCGCTGGGCGCGGCCACGGTCGGCGACATCCTGCTCATCGATCCGGACGACGATCGCAGGCTGATCGCGGGCGCCTCGTCGTTCGCGGTGATGCAGGCCGGATACTCCACGCTGTGGTGGCGGATGGGTGGCAGGCCCGCCGTCGGGGTGGCCGTACCCCGGGTGGCCGCCTGGCTGGGTGCGGCCGGGTTGCTGCGGAAGAAGGCCCCTTCGGTGGCCGCGCCGCTGACCGCGTACGGCGTCACCTTGGGTACCGCGGCCGTGCTCGCGTCGGACCCTGCGCTGGCGCCCGCCACGAAAAACGTTGCGGGAGTGAACATTCCCGGTACCGATCCGCGCAGCCGCCTCGGCGTCGGAGCGCTGCTGTTCACCGTCTCGGACGGGCTGATCGTGCTGCGGCGGTTGTTCGCGCGCGGCGAGCGGACCCGGCGGGTGGCCGAAGGCGTGATCCTGGCGACCTATGCGGCCGCGCAGTACCTGCTCGCCGATCCGAAAGCGCACGTGAAGCCGGTGCTCACAGCACCAGAATGATGCGATCCCGGTTCGCCGGGTCGACGCGGATGGAGAGGATCTCGCCGACCGCGAGCCGGGGTTTGTCGGCCGGGGTGGCGTCGAAAACCACAGTGCCGCGGTAACTCTCGGAGCCCGGTACGGTCAGTTCCAGATCCAGCTCGGTGAGCTCCGTGTAATGGTCGGTGCGCTCGAGTGGGTGCACGCCCTCGACGGTCGCCCAGCCTTCCAGCCCGTGCCGCCACAAGCGGCGATCCGCCTTGGACGGCCGTCCGGCGAGCATCATCCCGATGCCGACGCACGAACCGAACAACCCGACCAACGCCACGATCTGATACGGCACCGTCCCCGGCGGCGTCCGATGCACCACCCACCCCAACCACAGCGCCAGCAGGATCAGATACCCGGCGGTCACCCCGAGCACCGTGCGCAGTATCCGCTCGTGATCCATACCAGCCTCCACCCCGAGTGCCAGACCTCCAGGATAGGCCCGGCGCCTTCGGCGGTGCGGCGCTATTCGCCCGGATAATCGCTGGACAGGGCGATAAGGTCGATCGTGACCGGAGTTCCGGCCAGCTCGACTGTTACCGAGCCCGATCGCTCGGCGACGAGTTCGTAGTCGCTGTCGATCAGTCGGTAGGCGCTGAGGCTGGCCGGCTCGTCGAGGTCGATGAGCCAATAGTGCTCGATGCCGACGTCGGCGTACTCGAAGAACTTGGTGACACGATCGGTTCGCCGGGAACCGGCCGACAGTATTTCGACGGCGAGTTTCACATCCTCGGGATGAACGCGTGCGAGATCGTCCGTGAGCGCTTTGCGGCGGATGACCAAGACGTCCGGCACGCGCACCGTAGGGGGTTGCACCGGATCGACTACCAACTCCGCCTCGCCTACCGCAGCAAGCTCTTTCGGTAGTTGAGGGTGGATTTGCGCCGCGAGTTGCCAGACCGCGAATTGATGGCGCAAGACCGGCCTCGGTGACACGACCAGAACCCCCTCGACAAGCTCGTAATTTCGGCTGCTGTCCTCCGGCAGCGCAATCCAGTCCTCCAGGGTCAGCAGATGATCAGGCCAGTTCACGTCGACGGTCATCGCTTCCTCCCCTCCCCGCACGGATACCGCGTTGGGGCCAGTCTGGCATAACGTGCCGACAAACCACAGCGTCGTCAGCCCTTGAGTCGCAATACCGCCAGGACGCGGCGGTGGTGAGTGTCGGAGGGCGGTAGGTCGAGCTTGAGGAAGATATTGCCGATGTGCTTTTCCACCGCCCGCTCGGTGACGGTCAGGGCGGCGGCGATGGCGCTGTTGGACAGGCCTTGGGCCATCAGCTCGAGCACCTCGCGTTCCCGCGGGGTGAGGCGGGCCAGCACATCCTGCTGACGTGAGGCGCCCATCAATTGACTCACCACCTCCGGGTCGAGCGCGGTCCCTCCGGTGGCCACGCGGTGCAGCGCGTCCACGAAGTCACGGACGTCGGCGACCCGGTCCTTGAGCAGGTAGCCCACGCCGCTCGCGCCACCGGCCAGCAATTCCGTGGCATAGCGGGTCTCGACCCACTGGGAGAACACCAGTACGCCGGTCATCGGGTATTTGCGGCGCAATTCGATGGCGGCCAGAAGCCCCTCGTCGGTGTAGCTGGGCGGCATCCGCACGTCCACCACGACGACATCGGGGTTATGTGTGCCGACCACGTCGGCGAGAGCGGTCGCGTCGCCGACCATGGCGACCACCTCGTGGCCGCGTTCGGTCAGCAGCCCGGCGAGCCCGTCGCGCAGGATGGCGCTGTCCTCGGCGATCACGAGGCGTAGTCCGTCACTCATCGTGACCCCGCCAGCGGCAGCAGAATCGTCACCACCGTCGGCCCACCGGCCGGGCTGTGCACGGTCAGCGTCCCGTCCACGGTGCGGGCCCGCGCCGCGAGGCCGGACAACCCGCTGCCCGCGCCGAGCGCGCCGTCGACGGGCGTCATCACGCCGCCGATACCGTTGTCCCGCACTGTTACCGCGATCGTCCGCCCGTCACCCGGCAGCGCCGAGACCCACGCGCTGGTGGCCCGCGCGTGCCGCACCACGTTCGTCAGCAATTCGGCCACCGAGAAATACGCGATCGCTT
Organism: Nocardia sp. NPDC051929; assembly: GCF_044548645.1. Classification (NCBI taxonomy): domain Bacteria; kingdom Bacillati; phylum Actinomycetota; class Actinomycetes; order Mycobacteriales; family Nocardiaceae; genus Nocardia; species Nocardia sp. NPDC051929. The sequence goes on from NZ_JBIUCG010000004.1 coordinate 317,003, forward strand.
CGATGGCCGGAGTGGGCCGTTCGGGCAGATGCACCCGCAGCTGCACCGGCACCGAGCAGCGCGCCGCCAGCGTCTCCAGCGCCGGTCCGAGCCCCAATTCCAATGCGGGCGGGTGGATTCCGCGCACCAGTTCGCGCAGTTCGGTCAGCGCCTCCTTGGAACCCGCGCGCGCCTCGGCGATGAGGTCGCTGGGATCGCCGCCCGCGGCCAGCCGATCCTCCGCACGGCCCAGCGCCATCGCGATGGTGACCAGTCTGGCCTGAGTACCGTCGTGCAGGTCGCGTTCCAGTCTGCGCAGCGTGGCCGCGGAGTCCTCGACGGCGGTGCGCCTGCTCTCCTGCAACTCGGTCACTCGGCGATCGCGGGTCGTCGCGCCGAGCAGCGCGATCGTCAACAGCCCGTGCAACCAGCAGACGCCGCGCAGCAGCCAGGGCAGCGCCAGGCAGCCGAGCGCTCCCACCAGTGCGAACGCCAGCACTTTCGGCCAGCTGTCGAGGTAGAGACCGCCGAACTGGACCATCGACTGGTGCTCGACACCGTTCTCGTCGACATTCGTCGGGCGGATCAGTGCCCATGGGATCGGGGAGAGCGCGGTGAACATGGTCATCGCCACCGCGACGAGCACCAGGTAACCCACCGCGACGCCGAGCACCGCCTGCGCGAGCAGGAACAATGCCGCTCGCCATGCCGCCCGATCGGTGAAGGCGCTGCGGAAGAATCCGATCAGGCCGGACGCGGGTGCGAACGGCGGGGGCGGCGCGACGACGATGCCGAGCAGATCTTTGGCCAGGGCGCGGTAGATCCGGCCCCACAGCCGTCCGCCGAGCAGCACGCCTGCCAGCACCGGCAGGCCGATGACGGTGATCGCGAGATACAGCCCGCCGCCGAAGCCGAGGAACAGGTAGGCGACGGCCAGGCAGCCAAGCACGAAAACGGTGAGAACGTAGACGAGTTCCTTCCAGAACCGGGCGCGCACGGGTGCGAGCAGGACCGATCGAAGGACATGCTCTTCCGGTTCCGGCGCACTGGCCGGCGCGTCGAGCACGAGGGTCGGTTCGGTGTGTGTCTCGGTCATGGAATCCATGGTGGTCGCGGCGATTCCGGGGGTCGATGGAGCCGACCGCCGAAAAAGTGGTGTAGGCAGCCACACCTACTACGATCCTGCTGATGAGCTACCCGCCGCAGCCGCCGCCGTACGGCTATCCAGCCTATGGGGCCTACGGAGCACCGGACCACCCGCAATCCACCACGATCTTGATCCTGGGCATCCTGAGTCTCGTGCTGTGTCAGTTCATCGGACCTTTCGCGTGGGTGATGGGCAAGCGGGCGCTCAACGAGATCGACGCGTCCGGTGGAACCATCGGTGGCCGGGGGAATGTCAACGCGGGATACATCTGCGGCATCATCGCGACCGGGCTGCTGTGCGTGAGCCTGCTGTTCCTGCTGTTGATGTTGGTGCTCGCCCTGGTCGGCGTGTTCGCGGGAAGCTCGTCCGGCTACTGAGCCACGCGTCGCGGGCGCGGTGCCCGGAATTAGCATCATGAAGGTGAGTCACCCAGCGCCGGACGCGGCGGAGCAGGATCTACCCGGCCCGACGGAGTGGGGCGAGCACCCCAACGGCGTCGGTCCGTGGGCGAGCGAGCACGCCGAGCCGCCGCCGGATGATCCGCGCCTCGATCCCGAACTGCTGGCCGGTGGCGACCGCCGCAACGTGGTCGACGCCTACCGCTACTGGAGCCGCGAGGCCATCGTGGCCGATATCGACCGGCGTAGGCACCCGTTCCACGTCGCGATCGAGAATTTCGGGCACGACGCGAACATCGGCACGGTGGTCCGCACGGCGAACGCCTTCGCCGCCGCGGCCGTGCACATCGTCGGGCGTCGGCGCTGGAATCGCCGGGGCGCCATGGTGACCGATCGCTACCAGCACATCCGCCACCACGCCGACATCGGCGAACTGCTGGCGTTCAGCGAGCGCGCGGGCCTGACCGTGGTCGCCGTCGACAACGTGCCGGGTTCGGTGCCGCTGGAGACGGTCACGCTGCCGCGCGCGTGCCTACTGCTGTTCGGCCAGGAAGGCCCCGGTGTCACCGACCATGCCAAGCAGGCCGCCGTGATGACGGTGTCGATCGCGCAGTTCGGCTCGACCCGCAGCATCAACGCGGGCGTGGCCGCCGGGATCGCCATGCACGCCTGGATCCGGCAACACGCCGATCCGGCGACCGCATGGTGAGCGCCGGACCCGCGCACGATCGTCTGAGCTGGCGATCTTCGCCCCCGGAAGCCCACCGGCACGATTCCACATCGCTTTCGTAACAAATCGGGCGCATAAATGCGTTCTGGCCTGGCACCATTGACCCATGACCTCGCGGAGCGACGATATCGAGGTGCCGAGCGTGGAGCACGCCGAGACGGGCTCCGCGGCACCGCGTCCGCCGACCGGCCGGGCACCGGCGGGCCGGGAGGCCGTCGCGCCGGCGACGCTGTGGTCCGAACGGGCCGATATGGCCGAATCGTCGATCATCTCCCGGCATCTGCGCGCGCTGTGGGCGCTCCCTGGCACCGAACTCGGTGTGGTCGGCTGGCCGGCGACCAAGCGGGAGCGAATCTTCGGCGCGTGGCACTACTGGTGGCAGGCGCATCTGATCGAGTGCGCGACCGACGCCGCGAATCGGGCGCCGACTCCGCTGCGCCGCAGGCGAATCGCCGCGCTGGCGCGCTCACACCGCATCCGCAACATCACCGGCTGGACCAACCGTTACTACGACGACATGGCCTGGCTCGCCATCGCGCTGGAACGCGCCGAGCGCACCCAGGGCACCGACGTGCGCAGTGCGCTGGTCGCGCTGGAGAAGCAGCTGCACGACGGCTGGCAGCCGCAGGTCGGCGGCGGCCTGCCCTGGCGCATCGGCTCGGACTACTTCAACGCGCCCGCGAACGGTCCTGCCGCGATCGCGCTGTTGCGCCTCGGGCGCGTCCAACGCGCTCAGGAGATGTCCGACTGGCTGGACGCGACCCTGCGCGATCCGGAGACCGGGTTGATCCTGGATGGCATTCACCTACCCTCCGGCGAGATCGAGCGTCCCGTGTTCAGCTACTGCCAGGGTGTGGCGCTCGGCCTGGAGACCGAGCTCGCCGTGCAGACCGGCGAACCCAGGCATACCGAACGCGTGCACCGGCTGCTCGCGGCCGTCGAGGAACACATGACCACCGACGGTGTGGTCGACGGTGGTGGCGGCGGCGACGGCGGCCTGTTCAACGGCATCCTGGCCCGATACCTGGCGCTGGTCGCGGTGATGCTGCCGGGCGAGGACGCCCAGCAAATCGCCGACCGCCGCGCGGCCGCCGCTATCGTCACCGCGTCCGCCGAGGCGGCGTGGGCGAACCGGCTGCAAGTCGAGGGCGAGCCACTGTTCGGGCACGACTGGAGCAAGCCCGCGCGACTGCCCGGCGGCAGCGCGGGAGCTGGTTACCTCACCTCCGGCGGCTCGGTCACCTCGTCGAAAGTGCCGGGACGCGACATGTCGGTGCAGTTGTCCGGCTGGCTGCTCATGGAGGCGGCCTACCAGGTCAGCGCCGCTGGGCTGTGACCGAGTATCAGCCCTCGGGCTCCAGCACGGCGCTCGGAGCCGTTTCCAGCGCGAAGTCCTCGGCGGGTTGCGACATCTCCTGCCGGTAGTGCCGCACGCCGAGCGCCGTCCCGATGATCAGGCCCACCACCAGCGTGCCGATCACGATCGGCATCAGCCATTGCACGCGCTGCAGGAAGCTGCCCGCGTAGTACCCGATGAGCAACAGCACCGGCGCCCAGACGATCGCACCGATCGTGCTGGCGACTGTGAACTTGCGGTGGTCCATCCGCGCGGCGCCTGCTACCGAGGGGCACAGGGTGCGCACCCACGGGATCCACCGGGCGATCAGCACCGCGACGAAGCCGTGCCGATGCAGCAGCTCCGCGACGCGTTGCAGGTTGCGGACGTTGATGTATCTGCCGTTCTTCCTGGCCACCAGGTGTCGTCCGGTGCGGTGCCCGATGACGTAGCCGACCTGATTGCCCGCGATGGCCGCGACCATCGCGCCCACCGACAGCGCCCAGACGTGCGTTTCACCCGAGGCGTGCGACGCCATCACGATGCCCGCGGTGATCAGCATCGAGTCACCGGGCAAGAACAGCCCGAGAATCACCGCGCACTCGAGGAAAACGAAGGTCAGCACCACCGTCCAGACGAGCGCGGGGCCCGCCGACAGTAGCGGATCGAAACTGCCCACGGCTAGGGGCGACGATTCCGTCGTCACCGGCTTCAGCGGGTGGACTCGCTGGTCGAGGCGGGCAGCTTCGCCTCGGCCTGCTCTTGCGCCTGCGCATTGCGGCCGAGCAGCTTCTTCGCCACCGCGCTGATGCCGGGCAGGATCGACACGAAGACGATGAGCAAGAAGATCGCCTCGACGTGGTCCCGGATGAACGCGACGTTGCCCAGGAAGTAGCCGAGCACCGTGACACCGCCGCCCCACAGCAGCGCGCCGACGATGTCGAACGCGACGAACTTGCGGTAGTCCATCTTGGAGACACCGGCCAGCACCGGCATGAAGGTGCGCACGATCGGCACGAAGCGGGCCAGGATGATCGTCTTCGGCCCGTGCTTTTCGAAGAACTCGTGCGTTTGCGTCACGTAGTGCTTCTTGAAGAAACGGGTGTCCTCTTTGTGGAACAGCGCGGGCCCGATCGCCCGGCCGATCCAATACGCGCACTGGTCTCCCGCGAACGCGACCAGGACGACGGCGGGCACCAGCACCCAGATCGACACCGGCGGATTCGGCTGCGCGGCGAGCAGGCCGCCGGTGAACAGCAGCGAGTCGCCGGGCAGGATCGGGAACAGCAAGCCGGTCTCGATGAAGACGATGACCAGGATGGCCGGCAGCACCGCGTCCTTCAGCCACGTCTCCGTGAGCAGGTGCATCGGATCGAGCAACTCGGTCAACGCGAGGTTACTCGTCACCGATTCTGTCGCTGCCTGCAGAATCACGTGGCCTCCTGTCCCGATACGGCTGGCCTGCATCGCTTGCCACCGCGTCGGAAGCTGCCAGCGCAAATTACCGGCCCCACAGTACCGGCTCCACCTGAAAAAGCTCGTGCTGTGCGCAAAATTACCGGCGGGTCAACTGCGCACTCCCTCCCTGCATACCAGGCGAAACACCGCTGCCTTAGGGTGAAGGCTGACAAAATAGGTCTTTGCCGCACAACACGGAGGTCTTACAGTGCCCATCGCGACTCCGGAGGTCTACGCCGAGATGCTCGGTCGGGCCAAAGCCAATTCCTTCGCATTCCCGGCCATCAACTGCACGTCGTCGGAGACGATCAACGCGGCCATCAAGGGTTTCGCGGACGCGGGCAGCGACGGCATCATCCAGTTCTCCACCGGCGGCGCGGAATTCGGCTCCGGCCAGGGTGTGAAGGACATGGTCACGGGCGCGGTGGCGCTGGCCGAGTTCGCGCACGTGGTCGCGGCCAGGTACGACGTGACCATCGCGCTGCACACCGACCACTGCCCGAAGGACAAACTGGACACTTTCGTCCGTCCACTGCTGGCGATCTCCCAGGAGCGGGTCAACGCCGGCCAGAACCCGCTGTTCCAGTCGCACATGTGGGACGGTTCCGCGATTCCGATCGACGAGAACCTCGAGATCGCCAAGGAGCTGTTGAAGGCCACCCACGCCGCGAACATCATTCTCGAGGTCGAGATCGGTGTCGTCGGCGGTGAGGAGGACGGCGTCGAGGCCGAGATCAACGAGAAGCTCTACACCTCGCCGGAGGACTTCCAGAAGACGATCGACGCCCTCGGCGCGGGCGAGAACGGCAAGTACCTGCTCGCGGCCACCTTCGGCAACGTGCACGGCGTGTACAAGCCGGGCAACGTGGTGCTCAAGCCCGAGGTGCTCGCCGAGGGCCAGCGCGTCGCGGCGGCCAAGCTCGGCCTCGGCGCCGACGCGCAGCCGTTCGACTTCGTCTTCCACGGCGGTTCGGGCTCGCTGAAGTCCGAGATCGAGGACTCGCTGCGCTTCGGCGTGGTGAAGATGAACGTCGACACCGACACCCAGTACGCGTTCACCCGGCCGGTCGCCGGGCACATGTTCGCCAACTACGACGGCGTGCTGAAGATCGACGGCGAAGTGGGCAACAAGAAGGCCTACGACCCGCGCAGCTACCTGAAGAAGGCCGAGGCGTCGATGTCGGCGCGTGTGGTGGAGGCGTGCAACGACCTGCACTCGGCCGGACGCTCGATCAGCGCCTGACCCTGATACACCCGTCAGGGGCTTGGTGCACATGAGTTTGGATGTGCGCGTGCTCGGGCCCGTGCGGCTGCTCGTCGGTGGTGAACCGGTGGCCGTCGGCGGGCCCAAACCGCGAGCTCTGCTCGCCGCGCTCACGGTGAATCGGCGGCGCGCGGTGTCGTCGGCCGCGCTCGCCGATCTGGTGTGGAACGAGGAACCGCCCGACGCCTATGCCGCCAGCCTGCAGGTCTTCGTCTCCAACATCCGCAAGGCGCTGCGTAACTCCGGGGTGGACCCGGCGACGGTGCTGCGCACCGAGTCGTCGGGCTATCGGTTGGAGATCGACGAGACCGCATGCGATCTGGGACGTTTCGAAGCGGCGCGGGAGGCGGGCGCCCGTGCCGCCGAGGCGGGTGATCACGCCGGGGCGGCGCAGCTGTTCGGCTCCGCGCTGCGCGAGTGGAGCGGCCGGGCGCTGGCCGATCTGGCCGGATTGCAGTTCGCCGACGGGTTCGCCACCGCCATGGACGAGGAGCGGTTACTGGCCGCGGCGGCCCGGATCGACGCCGAGATCGCTTGCGGGCGAGCGTCCTCGGTGATCGGCGAGCTGGTGGCGATGACCAACGAGCACCCGTTGCGTGAACCGCTGTGGGGCCAGTTGATCACCGCGCTGTATCTGTCCGGACGGCAGGCGGACGCGCTGGAGGCGTGCCGGAAGGTGCGCGGCGTGCTCGCCGACGAGCTCGGCATCGACCCGGGGCCGGCGCTGATCGACCTGGAGCAGCGCGTGCTGCGGCAGGAGCCGCTGAGCACGGTCGAACTCCGGCAGGTCGAGCGCCTGGCCGCGGCGATGACCGAGACGGTCACCGAGGTGCCGCGTGCGGTGCGCAGCGGTCAGCTGCGGATGCCGGACGGTCGCGTGGTGGCGATCGCGCAGGGCGGCCTGCGTATCGGGCGGATGACCGACAACGACTTGGTGCTGGAGGACCCGCGGGCCAGCCGCTATCACGCGCACATCATGCCGAGTCGCTCCGGTCTGCTCATCAAGGATCTGCATTCGGCCAACGGCGTCTACGTCAACGACGACGCGATCGACAGCGGCGTGCTGCTCGCCGACGGCGACCTGATCCGGATCGGCGCGACGATCCTGACCTTCCAGGCGCTGCACTAGTCGCAGGCGATCCCGTCGCCGTCCCGGTCCAGCTGGGCGTTGAAGCCGGGCTGCCCACGGTACAGCGGCCCGGCGCCCTCGGCGCGCACCTGGTCGCAGTCGGTGTAGATCTTCGGCGACCGCTCGGCGGGTTCTTCGGGTCGCTCGCTGTCCCCCTTCGGCCCGGATCGGTTGTGCGGGATCGGATGGTCGTCGTGCGGTCCGGCGATCGCGACGGCCGGGGGCGGGACGGCGGACGCCGCCGACGGCACGAGCGCGCACGCTCCGGCCGCCAGCAGCGCCGCCCCGATCACGGGTGCGACGCGGAGAACTGACTTGGTCACGTCTCCATCCTGCTCCCGGATCGTCCGGCGCGCCTCACTCGCAAGCGATTCCGTCGTTGTCCCGGTCCAGGTGGGGGGCGTAACCCGGCTGTCCACGCCGCAGCGGGGCCTTACCGGCGTTGCGGACCTCCGTGCAGTTCTTGTAGTAGGGACCCGGGGGCGCTTGCGGTGGCAGGTTGTTCGGCGGCGGATTGTTCGGGGCCGGTGGATTGTTCGGGGCCAGCGGATTGCTCGGGGCCGGCGGATTGCTCGGCTGCGGCGGAGTTTGCGGCGGTGCCGCCTGCGGTGGGCAGAACTGTGCGGATCCGGAACCGCAGAGCAGGTCGGTGAGTGGATCTGCCGCCGCGACGGGCGAGCCGAGGGTGACAACGGCGGTGGCGAGCACACCGGCGGAGCCGATGCCGAGCACGGCGCGCAGGAGTGGGTTCTTCATGTGATCCGTTCTTGGTCAAGGCCGGGCATGATGGAACATGCACGGCGGCAAAGGTTTCGAACTATGGCGCGGAGTCTGCTCCGTGCGGCCACTCTCCCCGACTGGAGTCGTCGCGAAATGGACGCTAGCAAATCCGGGGCGTTTCACCTTGCAAATGAAGCAATTTCGTCCTATTTATTGGGCGTGTCGTTCTGACAGCCTTCGAAAGGCGAACGGGGTAGGGTCGTTCCGCTGGTTCGTCTTCGCAAGATTCGTGTCCGCAATGGATTTCGAGGGGTTTGCTATGGCGATGCGAATGCTCGCCGCGGTCGGTGCGATCGTGGTCGGCGCGGGAATGCTCGTCTACGCCGACGGGCCTGCCGCCGCCGCGCCCGAAGCGGCGAGCCCTCTCGCGGGAGTGGGTCCGTGCGCGACCGACCCGGTGGCGACCCACGAGCCTTTGGTGCCGAAAACGCTGGAGGTGCCGATTCCCTATCCGGTGATCACCGTGCTCCCGCCACAGCTGCCGGAATCCGCGCCGAAGCGAACGCGGATGGAGCTCCCGCCGGATCCCTGCGCGAATCCGTGCCCGGATCTCACCGATCTGCCCGGCGCGCCACCGAGTCTCGCCGGACAGCTCGGGATCCCCGAAATCCTGCTCAATCCCAAACCATTCCACTTCGCGATCCCCGGCCCCGGCCCGGAACCCGGTCAGGTGCCCCCACCACCCGCGCCGGTGCGGCCGCCGATCGAGCCCGCGGCGCAGTCAGCGGCTCGCCCCGCGCCGCGGCTCGGCCCAGCTCGCGAGGTGGCGAAGCTGACCGGCGCGAACTCGGTGAACCGCACCGACAAACGCTGGCAGGTGGACGGCACCGACCTCGGCATCATGTGGGAGAGCGCACCGGGCGAGATCGCGACCGCGTTCGGCGACACCGTCGGGCGCGGCTTCCATCCGCCGGGTGGCATGGGGCTGGATTGGCGCAGCAACGTCCTCGCCTTCAGCACCGACCGGGATCTCGCCGACGGGGTGACGTTCGACCGCATGGTGACCGACGACCGCTGCCACGCGGCCGAGGTGCTCTCCAGCCGCAAACTCGACAATGTCGAGGTCACCACCATTCCCACCTCGGGTTTCGCGCTGGGCGAGCGACAGTATCTGAGCTACATGTCCATTCGGACCTGGAACAGCCTGCCCGGCACCTTCTTCACCAACTACGGCGGCATCGCCTACTCCGACGATCACGGCCAGACCTGGACGAAGGACCCGCACGCGCGCTGGGACAACATCTTCGGGCTGGCGAATTTCCAGGTGAGCGCGATGGTGCCGCACGGGGGTTATGTCTACATGTTCGGCACGCCCAACACCCGCCTGGGCGCGGTGGGCCTGGCTCGAGTGCCCGAGGACCAGCTGCTCAACACCACCGCCTACCAGTATTGGCGGGATGGCGCCTGGACCCCCGTCGGTGGCTTCGGCTCGGCCACGCCGATCGTGGACGGTCCTGTCGGTGAACTGTCGGTCCGCTACGACGCCGCCCGCGAGGTCTGGCAGATGAGCTATCTGGACACGACGAAGGCGGCGCTGGTCGTACGCGAGGCGGACACTCCGCAGGGCGTGTGGTCGGAGAGCACGCCGACGGTGTCGGCGCTGAGCTATCCGGAGCTGTACGGAGGCTTCATCCACCCGTGGTCTTCGGGTAGGGATCTCTACTTCACCATGTCGACCTGGAGTGACTACAACGTGTACCTGATGCACTCGGTCGTCGGCGAGTGAGCCGCTCGGGTCAGCGGAGCCGGACCTCGGCCAGCGCGCGACCGAACAGCTTGCGACCCTCGGACGAGCCGCCGAGCAGGATGGTCGCGGTGCGCGCGGCAGCGTCCAGCGACTTGATCCGGCCGGTGAACTCCACCGTGCCCGCCGCGTCGGCGGCGACCGGAACGAAGCCGGAGAAGCGCACGCTGAACTTCTGGATCGCGGTGGGATCGCCCAGCCACGAGGTGAGATAGTCACCCGCCAAGCCCATGGTCAGCATGCCGTGCGCGACCACCGTCGGCAGCCCGGCCAGCTGTGCGGCGTGGTCGCTGAAGTGGATCGGATTGGCGTCGCCGGACACGCCCGCGTAGTTCGCCAGGTCGCCGCGGGTCAGCTGGAACGCACGGTCGGGTAGCTGATCGCCAGGAGCGAGCTCGTCGAAGGCGGGCAGCGTGTGCACGGGCGTGGACTCGTGCTCGACCGGCTCCACCAACGGGCTGACGCCGAGCGACACCAGCACATCGTTGTGCGCGGGGTCGGTACTCCGGGATTCGACCGGGCGCCCGTGCATCATGACGTTCTCGACGATGTCGTCGAGCGTGTCGTCGACCTCGGCTCCGCGGCGCGCGACGATCGTGGTCGACCCGACGATGGCGACCTCGCCGTGCTGGTTGCTCAGCGTGAAGCGCACCAAGATGAAGTCGTTGTCGCCGAACTGGCGGATCGATTCGATGACGATCTCGCTGCGCATCCGGTCGCCGGCCAGGATCGGCCGGTAGATCTCGAAGACCTGATCGGTCTGCAGGAACTGGGAGAGGTCGTACTCGGTGAGCACCGTGTCGAGCAGCGCCCTGGTCCCGGTCATCCCGATCACCGAGGCGAAGGTCGGCGGCGCGATGAGCCCGGGATACCCGAGCGCGCGTGCGTCGGCTTCGTGCTGGTGCGCCGCGTGGTGGTTCTGTACCGCGCGGGCGAATTCCCGGACCTTCTCCCGGCCGACCTCGTAGTGGTCACGCACCCGGAATCGCTGTCCGATCGGCGTCACCGGGACGACATCGATATCCGGCCGCGCCATCGTCTGCTCCCTGCTCATGATCCCGGCCATGCTACTGCCGGACCGGACCATTGACCAGGTGAGTGTGACGTGTGTGACCGGCATCGATGCGTGGCGGCTATCACGCCGCCAGGTGGTTACTGGCTGCTGGAGGGCGGATCGCAGACCTTCCATCCGTCGTCCGTGCGCTGCAGGTCGAAGGTGCGTGCGGACCGCTTCGCCGGGTCGGCCTCGGTGTACACCGTGGCCTGGGCGATGGCGGTGGCGTCGGTGATGCGGATGGCGTCGATGCTGTCCACCACCGGGATGTTCTTGCGTTCCATCGACAACTTGTGCACGCCGGCGAACTGGTCGCTCGGAATGCCCTGATAGAAGTCGTGCAGCGGACCGCAGGTGGTGGAGCGGAGCGCGTCCAGATCGCCGCTCTTCAGCGCGTCGGTGTAGCTGGTGATGGCGCTGCGCACCTGAGCCTCGGGGGAGTCGTCGCCGGACATCGTGACCAGCGACACGATCACCGCGATGAGCGCGATCACCGCCACGGCCGCCGCTCCGAGCACGATCAGCCGTCGATCGGGCCGAGTGGGACCGGTGGCGGTCGCACCGGCGGCCTGCGAAGCAGGGGGGATCCGTTGCGGCGGCGCGACGGGCCGGGTCTGCGGCGCACGCGGACCCCCCATCGACTGCGCGGGCACGGTCTGCTGGACGTCCGCGGGGGACGGCGCGGTCGCCACCTGTCGCGGTCTGCCGCCGGGACGCTGCGGCGACGGGCGGGTGTCCTCGACGCCGGGTCCGTGCTGCGGCGGCGCGGCAGGGCCGTGCGGGCCGGGCTGTTTGGGACCGGGAGCCGGACGCGGCGTGCTCGGCGGCTTGGTGACCGGTACCGGACCCGCCGGTGGAGTGAGCACGCGATCGGTGCCCGGCCTGCCGCCGTCGCCGGGGCGCTGGATGGGCAACGCGACGGTCTTCGCGTCGTCCAGGCCGACCACCGGCATCGCCATCGTCACGTCATCCGAACCGGGCGGGTTCTGCGCCTCGGCCGGGGTGGATTCGCCGGTCCGCTCCGGCGCGGGAGCCGGTCCGGCCGACGGCTTGCGTATCACGACGGTCGCGGATTCGCCGCCCCCCGGGATCGCGGCGGTCTCGGCCTCAGGCTTGCCACCGGGCGGAGTAGAGGCACCGGCGGTCTCGGGCGGCGTACCCGGGGTCGTCTCGGCCGTCGCCGCGTTCTTCGAGGCGGCCGCCGGTCCTGCCTTCGCGCCGGAGTCGGGTGCCTTGTCCGTCGCTGGTCGATCCGGCTGCGCCGGTGCGTCTTTCGAAGCGGACCCACTCGCGGGGGCCGCACCGGACGGAAGCTGATCCCGTTTGATCACCACGGTGCGCGACTGGTCCGGAGCGGAACCAGGCTTCGAGGCGCTACCGCCGGTCTCCGGCGCGGACTCGCGCTCGGGCGCGGCCGTTTCCGCATCGGTGCCCGATGCTGGGCGTGAGCTGGATGTGCCTGGCCCGGAGGGTGCCAGTGCGCCGCCCACCTTCCCTGCCGGGCTGTTCGCCGGTCCGGGACGAGCTGTGTCTCTGGTGCTGGGCGTGTTCGATGCGGCCGGGGCGGAGGGCGTTGGTGTGCTGCCGAGTTTCCCTGGGGTGTTCGCTGGTCCAGATGGAGCTGTGTCTCTGGTGCTGGGCGTGTTCGATGCGGCCGGGGCGGAGGGCGTTGGTGTGCTGCCGAGTTTCCCTGGGGTGTTCGCCGGTCCAGATGGAGCTGTGCCTTTGGTGCTGGGCGTGTTCGATGCGGCCGGGGCGGAGGGCGTTGGTGTGCTGCCGAGTTTCCCTGGGGTGTTCGCCGGTCCAGAAGGCGCTGTGCCTTTGGTGCCGGGCGGGTTCGATGCGGCCGGGCCATTGGGTGCTGCTGCGCCGCCGAGTTTCCCTGCCGGGGTGTTCGCTGGACCGGAAGGGGCTGTGCCTTTGGCGCCGGGTGCGTTCGATGCGGCCGGGCCGGAGGGCGGCGGTGTGTTACGGCTGGCTGCGACTTGCCCCGCAGGTGGTTTCGCGGCTGGTTGCCCCGCCGGGGACGGCGCGGCAGAAGCAGGGGGGTTCGGCTTACCGGTACCGCCTGCTGACGCCGCCCCAGCGGCCTTCGCCGCGCTCGAGGGACCGGCGGCAGGTGTGCTTTCGGCGCTGGTCCCACTGGTCGCGTTGGACCCAGCCGGGGTCCCGGCCGCTCGGGGGCTCGCGGCTGCGGGCCGGTTGGTGGCATTCGCCTGGTTGCCGGGGGTCTTCGGACCGCCGGACGCTCCGGACTGCGTCGAAACCTGTGGCGCGGGACCCGCGGGTGCGGAGCCGCTCGCATTGGAAGCCGATGGATTCGTAGCCGGTGAGTTCGTACCGCTCGCTGGACCGTTGGCCGGTTTCGTGCCCGCCTTGGCCGTGTTCGCGTCCTTCCCGGGGACCGGACCGCCACCGGGAGCCTGTTTCGGTTGGCCGCCAGGGGCTGGACTACTGGCGCCCGCGCCGGCCTTCGATCTCGCCGCGGCAGCATCCGAGGCGGCTGCTGCGGCGCCGCCGGACGGCGTCGCACCCGGTCGCTGCGCCTTGGCGATGCGCTCGGTGGGGGCAGCCGACGAAGCGGAACCGCTTTTGCCCGAGGCGGGGATACGTTCGGTGGCGGCCTCGGGGCGTGCGTCGGCCCCGGCGGCGTCGGCCGGTCCGGCGCTGTCTCGCGCCGTGCTCTTCTCGTCGTTCGGGTCGGACACGCACACCCCTCGCTAAGCGGAACTGTTTGAACTCGACGGCCAGCCTAATGGGCGCGGCCCGGCGAGGTCCGGCATCAGCCCACGTCGAGCCGAACGAATGCCGGCCCGTCACCTGACCTCCGTGTTCGGCCTACGCCGTGACGAGGAGGCGAGGCGGTCGCCTGTCGAGCAAACCGTCGTGCGGTGCACAATGAACCGCATGACCTCGTTCGGTGACCTGCTCGGACCGCAACCGGTATTGCTACCAGAACTCTCCGACGCCGAGGACGCGCTCCTCGACGGCGCCGATCCGGTGCGGGTGGCGGCCGAGCACCCGGCCGCCTCGATCGCCTGGGCGTACCTCGCCGAGGCGGCGCTGTCTCGTGGCGAAGCCCAGGACGAGGCGGTCAACCACGACATCGTGGCCGCGTACGCGTTCGCCCGCACCGGCTACCACCGCGGCCTCGATCTACTGCGCCGCAACGGCTGGAAGGGCTTCGGTCCCGTGCCGTGGAGCCACGAACCCAATCGCGGCTTCCTGCGCAGCGTCGGCGCGCTGGCCCGCGCCGCCAAGGTGATCGGCGAGACCGACGAGTACGCTCGCTGCCTCGACTTGCTGGAAGACTGCGACCCTCAGGCGGCCGCGGAGCTGGGCCTCGACTGAGTCGTAGTGATCGGAGCACCGCGTAGCGATTCGATGGTAGGTAGCGGCCGGGTGACGGGTGCGTTCGACCCGATGTCCCGGTTCGGCGTGGCCCGCGCGAGCGGCATGGCGAGGCTACGCACCTCGTGGGCGCGGCTGCGCCGGTCGGCGCTGCCGATCATCCAGTGTTCGGTCGGCGCCGCGCTGGCCTGGTTCCTCGCGCATCACGTCATCGGCCACGCGCTGCCGTTCTTCGCGCCGACGGCCGCCGTGGTGTCGATGGGCATCTCCTTCGGCGCGCGGCTGCGTCGCTCGGTGGAACTGGTGGTCGGGGTCGCGGTCGGCATCGGCATCGGCGATCTGTTCATCTCCCACGCGGGCACCGGCATATGGCAGATCGCGCTGGTGGTCGCGGTTGCCATGGCCGCGGCGGTGTTCCTGGACGGCGGTCCGGTCATCACCGTGCAGGCGGCGGGCTCCGCCGTGCTGGTCGCCACGTTGCTGCCGCCCTCGGCGGGCGGCGGTCTCTCCCGCATGATCGACGCCTTGGTCGGCGGACTGGTCGGCGTGGTGGTGGTCGCCGCGATCCCCCTGCATCCAGTGCGCAGGGCGCGGACGCTCGCCGGGGACATCCTCGCCGTGATGGGCAGATCGATCACCGAATGCGCCGACGGACTGCTCGAACAGGATCCGGAGAAGGTGCACCGCGCGCTCACCGCGATGCGCGCCACTCAGCCGCAGATCGACTCCTTGCGCGCCACCCTGGAAGGCGGCCGCGAGATCAGCCGGATCTCGCCGTTGTACTGGAACTCCCGTCCCCGGCTCGAACGCATCAGAGCCACGGCGGATCCGCTGGACAACGCCATCCGCAACACCCGAGTCCTGTTGCGGCGCTCGCTGACTCTGGTGCGCGACGACGAAATCCTCCACCCCGGTTTGATCGACGAGGTGGAGCGCCTGGGCCAGGCCGTCGACGTGGTGCGCCGGATGATGCTGGCCGACCCCGGCGACCAACCCGACCGCGCCGAGGCGGCCCGCGTACTGCGCTCGGTCGCGAAGGGCGCGCGCCCGGAACTGGTAACCGGCGCGGGCCTTTCGGCGCACGTCGTCTTCGCGCAGGTGCGTTCGACGCTGGTAGACCTGATGCAGGTGTGCGGCGTGCAACGTATCTCGGCGATTGCCCTGCTGCCGCCGACGGTCAAGAACCCCTACGTGCGGCCCGAGGTCTGAAGCCCTACTACTCAGCGGTATTCGGACATTCTTGCCTGCCACCGTGGTCCGATTCCGGTGCGGCGCGCCCGAAGTTCGATCTTCGGGTAGTCCGCTACTCGGGTTCCGCGCGTCATCCCGCCGTATTTTTGCGATGTGACCGCGAGTCGCGGGGTATCGCGGTCGACCACTTCGCACGTGGACGAAAGGACCTTCCGGCCAAGGGGTGTGGCAGCCGGAAGGGGGGCGGATCGGAAGCGGCGAAGAAGCGGGACCGCCCGGCAACCCGACCGGGCGGTCCCGCGCCCACGTGTACGGCGAGTCGCCGGAGATCAGGTCCAGAACCGAGTCAGGTAGCCGCCGTAGCGCGACCAATTCGACGGAACACCGGACAGTTCGAACAGCGCGTACACCGCGTCGAAGAACACCTGATTGATCGCGGGCGTGAACAGCAGCGCGAACAGGATCAACATGCCGAACGGCTTGAACTGGTCGAGCGAGCGCCGGGTCTGGTAGCTCAGTGACGGCTCGACGACGCCGTAGCCGTCCAGTCCCGGCAGCGGGATCAGATTCAGCAGAGTCGCCGTGATCTGCAGGAAGGCAAGGAAACTGACGCCGAACCAGAACGCGGGATGAGTGGCCGAGCTGCCCCAGATCCGGACGGTCGCCAGCAGCAACACCGCGCACAACGCGTTCACGGCGGGCCCCGCGCCGCTGATGATCCGCTGCGTGCGCGGCGCGACATTGTGCGTGTGCACGTAGACCGCGCCGCCGGGCAAGCCGATCCCGCCGAGCGCGATGAACACCATCGGCAACACGATCGACAGCAGCGGATGGCTGTACTTCAGTGGGTTGAGCGTCAGATAGCCGCGCAACTCCACTTCGCGATCACCCGCGCGCCACGCCGAGTACGCGTGCGCGAACTCGTGCAGGCACAGCGAGACCACCCAACCGAAGACCACGAGGACGAACACACCGGCCTTGGCTCTGGTGGAGTCCAGCGGGGCGTCCCAGGCCAGCGCGCCGCCGACCGCGGTCACGACCGCCACGAGCAGGAACACCGGGCTCGGCCGGACCGCACGCGCTCTGCGGTTGGTCGGGAAACTCATCGCACCAGCAGCCAGGGTTCGTGATGGCGGTAGAAACTCGAGCGCGGCACCGGGCGATCGGTGCGGACGCCGTCCCTGGTCACGATGGCGCCTGGCGTGCCGAGCTGCGCCGCTCGCCCCTCGACCCAGCGCCGTTTGCGGAACCTTCGCCGCACGGCCGCCCGCACCCCGGGCGGTTCGAGGCACGGCGAGACGAGCATGGCCGTCACGTCACCGGAGAACAGCAGGGTGTCGTCGACATAAGCCTCACCCTCGAGCCGCTCGCCGCCGATGCCGGTGATCACCGCCCGGCCCGCGAGCACCTTGCCGGTGTCGTCGCGCACCAGTGGCGTCTCGACGGCGCTGCCTCCGATGGCGCGCTTGGCGGCGGCGTTGCCGGTGCCGGTCTGGTAGGCGCGTGCGGCGTAGGTCTTCTCGACCGGCACGTACCCGATCTCCACGTGCAGGCGCTCGGTGCGCATCAGATGGGTGAGCACCGCGGCCAGCGCGGCGTCCTCACCCAGCACGATCAGGCGCGGCAGGCTGTCGGCGGCCAGCACGGGAAGCAACTCGTCGATCACGGCGGGATCGGGGATGGCGGCCGTCTGGGTGGTCGGCAGCGCCGCGAGCGCGATGGGTACGGGGGCGCCGTCGCAGCGGAGAACATGGGTACTCAAGCTGCCGTACACCCTCCTCGGTTCGAGCCGACACCGTCGGGCCCCTCGCCATTGGCGGGCGAACCCGAGCCGCGGCTCGCCCGTGCCCGCCGCGCTGCCGCTCGGCGTGCCGTGCAACCTTAGCCCTGCCCGGCCGCGACCACACGGTTGTCGAGCCTACGACGAGATGCGCTGCGATGCCGCCGGGGACGGGTCGGCTAGACTGTGCTTCCGGCCACCGCCTCAGTACGGCAGGTAGCTGCAACACACCAGTGTTGCCTGTCGAACCGTAGGAGACACGACCATGCCGGCAATCGTCCTGATCGGCGCCCAGTGGGGCGACGAGGGGAAGGGCAAAGCAACCGATCTGCTCGGTGGTCGGGTGAACTGGGTGGTCCGGTACCAGGGCGGCAACAACGCGGGTCACACCGTGGTGCTGCCCAACGGCGACAACTTCGCCCTGCACCTGATCCCCTCCGGCATCCTGACCCCGGGCGTGACGAATGTCATCGGCAACGGTGTCGTCGTGGATCCCGGCGTGCTGCTGGACGAGCTGGCGGGGCTGGAGCAGCGGGGCGTCGACACCTCCGGGCTGCTGCTCTCGGCCGACGCGCACTTGATCATGCCGTACCACGTGGCCATCGATAAGGTCACCGAACGTTTCCTCGGCAACAAGAAGATCGGCACCACCGGCCGCGGGATCGGGCCGTGCTACCAGGACAAGGTGGCGCGCGTCGGCGTGCGCGTCGCGGACGTGCTGGACGAGAAGATCCTCACCCAGAAGGTCGAGGCGGCGCTCGAGTTCAAGAACCAGGTGCTTGTCAAGATCTACAACCGCCGCGCGCTGGATCCGCAGCAGGTGGTGGACGAGGTGCTGACCCAGGCGGACAGTTTCAAGCACCGGATCGCCGACACCAGGCTGAAGCTGAACCTCGCGCTCGAGCGTGGTGAGACGGTGCTGCTGGAGGGTTCGCAGGGCACCCTGCTCGACGTCGACCACGGCACCTACCCGTACGTCACGTCGTCGAACCCGACCTCGGGCGGCGCGGCGGTCGGCGCGGGCATCGGACCGAACAAGATCAACACGGTGCTCGGCATCCTGAAGTCCTACACCACCCGGGTCGGTTCCGGACCGTTCCCGACCGAGCTGTTCGACGAGTTCGGCGCCTACCTGGCCAAGACCGGCGGCGAGGTCGGTGTCACCACCGGGCGCGCCCGCCGCTGCGGCTGGTTCGACGCGGTGATCGCGCGCTACGCCACCCGGGTCAACGGCATCACCGACTACTTCCTCACCAAACTGGACGTTCTATCCAGTCTCGAGACGGTGCCGATCTGCGTCGCCTATGAGATCGACGGCGAGCGAGTCGAGCAGATGCCGACCACGCAGACCGAATTCCATCACGCGAAGCCGATTTTCGAGCAAATGCCCGGTTGGTGGGAGGATATTTCCGGCGCGCGCACCTTCGAGGAGCTGCCCGCCAACGCCCAGGCGTACGTGTTGCGTTTGGAGGAGCTGTCCGGCGCCAGGATTTCTTGCATCGGCGTGGGTCCCGGCCGGGATCAGACCATCGTCCGGCACGACGTACTCGACTAGAACCTGTTCGAATTCCGCGTGGGCCAGCGGAAATTCGGCAAGATCACCAGAAATTCGCCACATCTATCGTGCTCGCTCGGCTTCGATCATGATCGGTGAAGAACTACAGTTAGAGCATGGCTCGGAACTGGCCGATGATCGAGCGCGAGAGCGAATTCGAGGCGATCCGTGCGGCGCTGACCGGTCCGGGGCACGTCGGCGTGGTACTGACCGGTGACGCGGGGGTGGGCAAGACCACCCTGGCCCGGCATGCCACCTCCGCGATCGGCGGCAATGTCCGCTGGGTGGCGGGCACCGAGTCGGCGCGCAGCATTCCGCTGGGGGTGTTCGCACATATGGTCGGCGTCTATACGGCGCACGATCCGGTCACGTTCATGTCGGCGGCGCGCGAGGCGTTGCTCGCCGACGGGGACACGGTGATCGGGGTCGACGACGCGCATCTGCTGGATCAGCTCTCCGCCACGCTGTTGCTGCAACTGGCCATCGACAAAGCCGCGCACATCGTCGTCACCGTGCGCAGCGGAGTCCCGGTGCCGGACGCGGTCACCTCGTTGTGGAAAGACGGCCATCTGACGCGCATCGACCTGCGCCCGTTCACCCAGCGCCAGAGCGTCGAACTGGTGGAATCGATGCTCGGTGGGCAACTCGAGGGGTTCACCGCCAATCTGATGTGGGAGTCCTCCGCCGGAAACGCGTTGTTCCTGCGGCATTTGGTGGAGGGTGCGCTGGAGGCGGGCACGCTGCGTCAGGTCAACGGCGTGTGGCAACTGCGTGGGCGCGCGGCGGTGACCTCGGAGCTGGCCGCGCTGCTGGAGGACCGCGTCGAGCAGTTGCCCGAGCCGGTGCTGCGGGTGCTGGAACTGCTGACTTTCTGCGAACCGATCGATCTCGACGTCCTCGCCGAATTGGCGGGCGAGGACGCGGTGGAAGCCGCCGAAACGCGCGGGGTGATCCGGGTGGTGGAGAATTCCCAAGATCTGATCGTGCGCTACAACCACCCGCTGTTCGGTGAGGTGATCCGCCGCAGGCTCGGCATCGCCTCGGCGCGGCGTTTGCGCGGCAGGTTGTATTCGTCGCTGAAGGACCGCCGGATAAACTCCGCCGCCGACCGCATCCGCCTGGCCGAATTGGCGCTGGACAGTGATAAATCCGCGGATCTGGAATTGTTCGAGGCGGCGGCGGCCGACGCGATCGGATTGGCGAATCTGCCGCTGGGCGAGCGCTTCGCCCGCGCAGCGGTGGAGCGGCGCGGCGGCGTGGAGGCCGCCGACCTGCTGGCGCGCGCCCTGCTGTGGCAGGGGCACCGGATCGAGGCCGAGCGCACCCTCGCCAGCTTCGACCCCGACCAACTCGACGAGGTGCAGCTGGCGCGCTGGGGCAGCACCAGGGTGGCGAACCTGTTGTGGGCCATGGGCGATGCCGATCGCGCCGACGAGGTGCTGAAGCTGGTGCGCGCGAAGGTGCGGCATCCGAAGATCGCGGCCATCTTCACCGGCCTGGCGTCGGCGAGTCTGGTCAACGAGAACCGGGTCGACGACGCGATCGCCGAGGCGGAGACGGTGATGTCCGCCGACGGCGCACCGCCGTGGGCGGTGTGGTGGGCGTCGTTCGGCGGCGGCCTGGCGTCGGCGTTGATGGGCAAGGGGGAAGCGGCCAGGCAGTACGCGGCCCGTGGGCACGAGGTGGAAGCGCACATCGACGGGCTCAACCGCTTCATGTCCACGCACGCCGAGGTGCTCGCCCTGACCTTCGCCGGCGATCTGGAGGCCGCGCGGCGCTGCGCCGGGGCATTCGTCGGCTACTCCTCGCCGGGCCAGTATCTGGCCTGGGGCATGTCGAAGATCCTGCAAGGGACCGTCGATGTGGCGCAGGGCCGGTTCCTGGACGGCATCGAGAATCTGGAACAGGCGCTGGCCGCATTGGCCGCGGAGGGCGCGGCCGCGTGGATGTTCCCCGCGCGAATCCGTCTGGCGGAGGCGTATTCGGCGCTCGGGCGGGCCGGCGACGCCTCCGAGTCGATCGCGCACGCCACCGCACGGGGCGGCAGGCACAGTGCCGTGTACGAACCGCAGCTGGAAGTGGCGCGCGCTTGGCTGGCCGCCGCCGAAGGAACCGTCACGCCTGCCATCCGCATCGCGGTGGGCGCCGCCGACGCGGCCGCACGCTCGCATCAGCACGCCATCGAGGCCATGGCGCTGCACACCGCGGCCCGCTTCGGCGACCATTCCGTCTCCGGACGACTGGCGGAACTGGCCGAGCGAGTGGAAGGACGGCTGGTACAGGCGCAGGCTCGGCACGCGGTGGCGCTCGCCGACCACGACGGACCCGGGCTGGACTCGGTCGCCGCCGAATTCGAGCGCATCGGCGCGCTGTTGTCGGCCGCCGACGCCGCGGCGCAGGCCGCCTCGGCCCACGAGCGAGCCGGGGATCGGCGCAAGTTGCTGGAGTCCGCCGCCACCGCCAACCGGCTCGCCGCCGCCTGCGGCGGAGCGAGCACCCCCGCGCTGCGGCAGGCCGCACAACCCTTGCCCTTGACCGCGCGGGAACGGGAGATCGCCAACCTCGTCGCCGCGGGCCTGTCCAACCGGCAGATCGCCGACCGGCTCACCGTCTCGGTGCGCACCGTCGAAGGCCATCTCTACCGGGCCTGCATCAAGATGGACGTCACCGATCGCGAGTCCCTGGGCGCGCTGATGCGCGGAGAGTCCGGGAGCGGAAAATGACGCTGCGAGCGGCCGCGGTGATCGCTGCCACGGCGGCGGGTCTGGTCTTGGCCGCCGGGTGCTCGGACGGACAGCCGCAACCGGTCACCAGTTCCGCGCGTCCCTCGGCGACAGTGGCGACGAAGACCGAGACGACGCAGGAGCGCAACGCCCGGATCAGGCAGAAATTGATCGAACTCGGCTGCTCGACGAACGCCTGCATCCAGACGTACTTCGGCTGCGAGGACGGCTACATCACCGGGGACGCGTGCGAATTCTTCCGCGCGCATCCCTTGCGCTGAGCCGCGCGTAGTAGCCGGCGGGCTGATCGGCGCCGGTGCGGAACGAACCGGCGACGGGGCGAGCAACCCAATGTTCGGATTATGGCTGAGCCGGAGAATCTCCCGGAAAACGGCGTCGGGAAGTATCGCGGCGATGGCGCGGGCTCCCTTCCGGCGCAGTGCGTCGGATTTGCCGCCTGCGGTCACCAGAGTGGGAACGCCGGACCAGTCCTCGGGCCGCAGCGTCTCGCCGCGCATGAAATCGCGCATCACAGCCCAGTCGTGTGCGGTGGAGGGGGTGGTGGCGCTTTCGCTCTGGATCGGCGGGTGCTGCCGATGTCTCGCTCAGAGGGATGAAGCGAAGTACACGAATTCATCGGACGTGCCGTATCCATGACTCCGAGAACAGGACGCACTGGTCGGTGATGGTCGTTCAGAACAAGGTGGGCTCGCCGAATCCAGGTGTGCGCTCGATGGTCAGCAGGCGCTGCTTGGTGTCGATGCCGCCGGGGGCGGAGAAGCCGTGCAAAGCATGGTCGGCGGCCAGTACGCGGTGGCAAGGGATGATCAAGGGAATCGGGTTGCGGCCCAATGCCTGTCCGACCGCCTGGGCGGCGCCGGGCGCGCCTACGCGGTCGGCGACCTGGCCGTAGCTGAGGGTGTGGCCCGGGTCGATGGCGCGCGTGACGGCGTAGACGGCGCGGTGGAACTCCGGAATTCCGCTGGTATCCACGGCGATCCAGCGCAGGTCGTCCAGTTCGCCCGCGAGGTGGGCGCGGATGCCCGCGATGGCCTCGGCCACGACCTCGGTGGGCGCCTGTTCGTGGATCTGCTCGCCCGGGTGCCCCGCGCGACCGCGCGTGATGCGCGCGCGGGTGGCCGCCGGGCTCGCCTCGGGGAGTTGGAATCGGATCACGCCGCGCTCGCTCCAGGCGATCGCGCAGCAGCCGATCGCGGTGTCGAACAGCGTCGCCACGATCGGGTGGTCCGGTGCGGGAGGGCCGGAGGCCACGGGCTCGGCGGCCTCGGTCGCCGGACGATCGGTGGCGAGGCGAGTGGCGTCACTCATGAGCCAAGTCTGCACCGCGGGACCGACAAGTTCGCAATGAGAAGGCCAGTTTTCCGGAACTGGCCTTCGATGAGCCGTGACCTCGACCCGCTCCCGGCTGGTTCGCGCCACTGGGCAGGTCCGGGTCCGGCACGTCGCCACGGCCGTAGATCGCCGCGAGATCGGAGTATCGGCGCTGGTGGTCGTAGTACGAGAGGGGCTGGTCCGACATCGGTGTCGCGGGGTGGAAGCGTTCGAGGCGAAAGGTGCGCGTGTCGCGTTCCGGCGCGAATCGGTAGATCAGGCAGCCGAGCAAGGCGGTCAGGAGCAGGGTGGCGAGCATCATGTCCGTCAGGGTGCGCGCCACTGGCCTTGCCAATAAATATCCAATCGGCCGATACTGGACCGTATGGCGACAAGAGTGATCGGCGCGGGCAGCCTGGCTCGCGATCTGGGCCATTGGCGGCACGCGCACGACGGCGATCCGGATTCGGCCGGGCGGCGCTCCACCCGCCCGGCCTACTTGGCGCTCGCCGAAGGAATCCGGCTGCTGATCCACGACGGGCGCGCGCCGCTGGGTGTCGCCTTGCCCAGCGAACGGGATCTCGCCGGCACCCTCGGGGTCAGTCGCACCACCATCACCTCCACCTACGCGCTGTTGCGCGAGCACGGCTACCTGATCAGCCGCCAGGGCTCGCGCAGCACGGTGGCCCTGCCCCGCGACGTGCAGCACGACGGCGTCAAGCCGGCGCGGAGCATCCTGGCCATGATGGGCTCGCCCGAACTGCCCACCGTCGACATGACCTATGCCGCCATGGCCGCCCCGCTGGAGATGCAGGACGCGTATTCGGCTGCCCTGGAGGGCATTCCCGCCTACCTCGGCACGCACGGCATGGACCCGGTCGGTGTGCTGGCACTCCGTGAGGCGATCGCCCGCCGCTACACCGCGCGCGGGCTGCCGACCGAGCCCGATCAGATCCTGGTCACCCTCGGCGCTCAGCACGGCCTGCGCCTGCTGCTGAACGTGCTCACCGCGCCCGCGGCCCGCGTGCTCATCGACCACCCGACCTACCCGAACGCCATCGAGGCGATCCGCGACGTCGGCGCCAGGCCGGTGCCGGTGCCGCTGCGCCCGGAGGACCCGGCGGGCGGCTGGGATCTCGACGGCGTCCGCAGTGCCGCGCGGCAGACCGCGGCCAGCCTGGCCTATCTGGTGCCGGACTACAACAACCCGACCGGCCTGCTGCTCGACGCCGACGGCCGCGCCGAACTGACCGCCATCGCCAGGGACACCAGGATGACCATCGTGATCGACGAGTCCATGGCGGATCTCGGGCTCGGTGCGGACAACCCGCCGCCGCCGGTCGCCGCTTTCGCCAGAGGATCCGAGATCGTGACCATCGGGTCGGCCTCGAAATCGTTCTGGGGCGGTCTGCGCGTCGGCTGGATCCGGACCAACCAGGCGCTGATCACCAAGCTGCTCGGCATCCGCTCCACGGTCGACCTCGGCACCCCCGTCATGGACCAGTTGGCCACCGTGCACCTGCTCGAGCACGCGGAGGTGATCCTCGACCGTCGCCGGGACCAGTTGCGTTCGCAGCGTGCCGCGCTGCTCGACGCGCTCGCCGAGGAACTGCCGGACTGGCGCGTCACCGTCGGCGCGGGCGGCATGTCGGTGTGGGCACAGCTGCCGACCTCGGTTTCCACGGCGCTGGCGGCCACGGCTCCCAACCATGGCGTATTACTCGCCGCCGGGCCACGATTCGGCGTGCAAGGCGCGTTCGAACGGTTCCTGCGGCTGCCGTTCACCCACCAGGAACCCGAATTGCGTTTGGCGGTCAAGGCCATCGCGTCCGCCTATATGGCGCTCACGCCACGCGCCGCCGACCCGTTGACGCCGTTGACCTGCTACTGAGGCGATTTCGTCGCTGGGGAGAGCCTCCGCAGGCGGTATGTCCCCTCCGAGCACCGCCGAGCACGATCGGCCGGCCACCCCTCGGGGCTGGCCCTCGTCGTGCTCGGGCGGTGTGCAGAAGCTCGCACGGCGCGGAGGCCTCCAGCTCGAGCAGCGGTCAAGGAGCGGACCGGACGAGGTTCGCGATTCTCGAAAGCCACCTGCTCGCGGACAGTATGGCAGGCCCGGTGCCAAACTGTCGAACCGGTTGGTATGTTAAAAGTTTCAATTATCAGCCGCGAAGCGGAGTGGCGCCATGCCACCCCGCTCGACGCTCAGTCGGCCCAGACCGTCTCGATCGGGGTGGCGGTGGTGGGCGGCGGGGTCGGAATCCCGTTCGGAGTGCGGGAGAATCGCGGCGCGGGGGCGTGCTGGGTGATGTCGTCGAGCTCCAGCAGCGAGCCGCGGGCCGCGATGTGCTCGTTTCGCGTCGCCTCGTCGAATGTCAGCACGGGAGAGACGCACGCGTCGGTGCCGACGAAGATCTCGGCCCATTCGTCCCGGGTCTTGGTCCGGAAACGCTCGGCGAAAAGCTTTTTCAGCGTTTCCTGACCGGCGGGGTCGAGCTGGAAGGGCAGGCCGTCCGCCTCGATCTCCAGTCCGGCGAGCAACTGGGCGTAGAACTGCGGTTCGATCGCACCGACCGCCATGTACTTGCCGTCGGAGGTTTCGTAGGTGTCGTAGAACGACATTCCGGTGTCGAGCAGGTTCACGCCACGCTCATCGGACCAGGCGCCCGCGCCGCGCATGCCCCAGATCATGTGCGAAAGGGCAAGGGCGCCATCGACCATGGCCGCGTCGATCACCTGGCCCTTGCCGGACTGCTGCCGCTCGACCAGCGCGGCGAGGATGCCGAACACCAGGAACATCGAGCCGCCGCCGAAATCGCCAACCATGTTCAGCGGCGGGACCGGGCGTTCGCCCTTGCGGCCGATGGCGTGCAGGACGCCGGTGATGGAGATGTAGTTGATGTCGTGTCCGGCGCGATCGGCCAGCGGGCCTTCCTGACCCCAGCCGGTCATCCGTCCGTAGACCAGGCGCGGGTTGCGGGCGAGCGCGTCGTCCGGGCCGATGCCGAGCCGCTCGGTGACGCCGGGGCGGAAGCCTTCGATCAGCACGTCCGCCTTCTCGACGAGGCCGAGAACCTTCTCGATGTCGGCGGGGTC
The DNA here is from genome assembly GCF_044548645.1 of Nocardia sp. NPDC051929. Classification (NCBI taxonomy): domain Bacteria; kingdom Bacillati; phylum Actinomycetota; class Actinomycetes; order Mycobacteriales; family Nocardiaceae; genus Nocardia; species Nocardia sp. NPDC051929. The sequence goes on from NZ_JBIUCG010000004.1 coordinate 343,050, forward strand.
CTTGAGGTTGGCCTCGACGATCGTCCGGCCGCGCAGCTGCGGACGGTCGAACCCGCCCGGCAGCTGGCCCGCACGCTGCACCCGCACCACGTCGGCGCCCAGATCGGCGAGCAGCAGCGCGGCGTGCGGACCGGGACCGATCCCGGCCAGCTCGATGACCTTGATGCCCGCGAGCGGGCCCTGCTTGGCGGTGGATGGAGTGCTCACGCCCTACCTCGGTTCGTCGTTGATCCAGCGCACCGGCGGTCCGGCGCGTCCTCCCGAACACGGCCGGGAGGGTTGTATTGACAGTATGACAATAACGCCGGGGCCGGAGCCGGGGGCATACCCGGACGACAGATGGACGACGGGTTCGACGACGAGTCGCCCGTTCGGTCGCCCGGTCCTAGGCTGCACGTGTGCAAGCGCTGTCTGATCAGGGGTGGTACAACCTTCTCGCCGGTCTCGCGATTCTGGTCGGTCTGGTCGGCATCGTCGTGCCGATCCTGCCGGGCGTCATCTTGATCTTCGCGGCCATCGCCGTCTGGGCCTTTCTCACCGGGGGCGCCACGGCCTGGACGGTTTTCGCGATCAGCACGGTGCTGCTGGTGCTCTCCGGCGTCGTCAAATACACCTGGCCGGGGCGCAGGATGAAGGACGCGGGAGTGTCCAACCGCGCGGTCCTGCTCGGCGCGATACTCGGCGTCATCGGCTTCTTCGTGATTCCGGTGATCGGCCTGTTCGTGGGCTTCGTTCTCGGCGTTTATCTTTGGGAACTCCAGCGGCTGCGCGTCAACCGACAGGCGTGGCAGGCGACCGTGCACGCGTTGAAGGGCGTCGGACTGTCCATCCTGATCGAACTCTTCGGCGCGTTGCTTGCCACCGGTGTGTGGCTCGCCGGTGTGTTCGCCGTCTGAGCGCTACCTATCGATGGCGGGGAACGGGATCGTGTCGCCCGCGCGGCTTCCCGGGAGTTCGTCGCGGCGCAGCCGGAGGGTCGGCGGTTCGGGCCGGTACAGCGGCAGCGTGGGGGCCGGCTCCTCGCGGACGACGCGCTCGCGGGCCGGGAGCCGATAGAACGCGCGCGCGTTGTCCTCCAGCACCGCGTACATGTCGGTGCCCACCACGTCGCAGAGCAGATCCACGTCCGAGTCCCGGAACGGACGTCCGGCTCGGGTACCGGGCAGATCGGTGCCGAACATCAGGGCTTCCGGATTCACCGCGTGCACGCGGCGCAGCGTGTCGGCGACGTTCATCGCGACCCGGCCGAAACCGGTCGCCTTGACCTTGGCTCCGCGGTCGACCAGGTCCAGCAGGAAGGGCAGCCCTTCGGCGGACATGCCCAGATGGTCGACCGACAGCGCGGGCAGCTTGGAGATGACCGGTTGCAACGAGGCCAGCATCGTGCCGTCGATGTAGACCTCGACGTGCCAGCCGGCCAGCTCGTACGCGCGCAGCGCCTGCAACGTCATTCCGGCGATGTCGGTGGCCGCGCGCTTGAGGTTGAAACGCAGTGCGCGCACACCGATCCGGTCCAGTTCGAGGATCTCCTCGTCGGAGGCGTCGAGATCGAGCCGGGTGACGCCGACCCAGCCCTCGCCGAGTTCGGCGAGGGCGGCCTTCAGGTAGGTCTGGTCCGTGCCCTGGAACGACCCGCTGACCACGGCGCCGCCGGTGACGTCGTAGCGCGCCATGCGCTTCCGGTAATCGGCGATGGTGAACGGGTCGGGCAGGTAGCCCTCGTTCTCGGCCAGCGGAAACCGCGGGTCGAAAATGTGCAGGTGGGCATCGAACACTTGTACAGAATGCCTCAGGGTCGGATTTTCCGCTGCCACAGCAGGGGTGTCGCGATGGCGGCGGAGGGGGTCACTGCGGGGTGATCAGACCTTGTGGGGTTCGCTGGCGCGCAGCATGTCCTCGCGTTCGACGACCTTGACGCGCTCGCGGCCCTCCGGCTCACCGAGGGAGCGTTCGTGCGCGTCGAGGCGGTACCAACCGGCCCAGGTGGTGAACGGGATGCCCTTGCCTTCGAGGAACTCGATGACGGCCTCGGGGTCGGGCCGCTCGGCCGGGGTGAAGCCGGGAGCGTCGTCCAGCAGGCAGGCGATGGTCTCGTTGGCGTCGCCCTTGGTGTGGCCGATCAGGCCGACCGGGCCGCGCTTGATCCAGCCGGTGACGTAGGTCGCGGGCAGGTAGCGCGCGGCGCCGTCGGCGTTCTCGTCGATGAGCACGCGGCCCGCTTCGTTCGGCACGGTGCCGGCCTGGTCGTCGAACGGCAGGTTGGTCAGGTTCTGCGACAGGTAGCCGACGGCGCGGTACACCGCCTGCACGTCCCAGTCCTTGAACACGCCGGTGCCCTTGACGTTGCCGGTGCCGTCGAGCTCGGTGCGCTCGGTGCGCAGGCCGACGACCTTGCCGTTCTCGCCGAGAATCTCGGCGGGGGATTCGAAGAAGTGCAGGAACAGCTTGTGCGGCCGGTCGCCCGCGTCGCGGATGGCCCACTGCTCGAGCGTGTTGGCGACCATGTCGACCTGCTTGGAGTGACGGCGCGCGGCTTCGGAGCCTTCGTCGTAGTCGATGTCCTCGGGATCGACGATGACCTCGATCGTGGGCGAATGGTCGAGCTCGCGCAGTTCCAGCGGGGTGAACTTGGCCTGCGCGGGACCGCGGCGGCCGAAGACGTGCACCTCGACGGCCTTGTTGGCCACCAGGCCCTTGTAGACGTTCGGCGGGATCTCGGTCGGCAGCAGTTCGTCGCCGGTCTTGGCCAGCACGCGGGCGACGTCGAGGGCGACGTTGCCGACGCCGAGGACGGCGACCTTCTCCGCCTCCAGCGGCCAGGTGCGGGGGACGTCGGGGTGGCCGTCGTACCAGGAGACGAAGTCGGCGGCGCCGTAGGAGCCGTCGAGGTCGATGCCGGGGATCGGCAGGGCGCGGTCGGCGTTGGCGCCGGTGGAGAAGATCACCGCGTCGTAGAAGGCCCGCAGGTCGTCGAGGGTGATGTCGGTGCCGTAGTCGATGTTGCCGAGCAGGCGCACCTGCGGCTTGTCGAGGACCTTGTGCAGGGCCGTGATGATGCCCTTGATGCGGGGGTGATCGGGCGCGACGCCGTAGCGGATCAGGCCGAACGGCGCGGGCATGCGCTCGTAGAGGTCGATCGACACCTCGGCATCGGACTTCATCAAGGCGTCGGCGGCGTAGATCCCGGCCGGTCCGGCGCCCACGATCGCGATGCGGAGCGGGCGGGTCTTCGCGGTGTGCGCGTCAGGCCCGGAGGAGGAAGCCTGCGTCACCACGGAGGGCTCGCGGACACCGCCATCCTCTACTGCACTCTGTTCGGTCATCTCTTTACGCGCACCTTTATGGTCGAAACAATTAATGACGTCGGGCTTAGCTTAGGCTAAGTTGACGCACCGGCTCGGTCGCACCCGTCCGGTGCGGACGCCGGCGTCGCCGGCTCGTGGCTGCACGGTGCTCCGTTCGCCGCGGCGTAGAGCTGCCGATTCGCTATGACAGCAGGCCGCCGTCCCGCGATTCTATCGGGATGGCCGACGCCGCCCCGCGTCGGTGCGTGAACTCGACGGATGCCATCGACAGCCACGATTGCCGCTTACCCGCTCGCGCGCGGTCTATCGCCGCCGCTCGCCCCTGGTCGGCGCCGCGCCGGTGTATTGCCCGGGGTCGAGCGCTCGATACCGGCGCCGACCAGGGATCATCGAGCCATGACCGAACAGCAGCCGACCGCGGGCGAGGACGAGATCATCCGGGTCGATCAGACCGATAAACGCTCGGTGGTCCCGTTCGTCGCCGCCGCGGGGGTCGCGGCGATCGTGCTGATCGCGATCGTGCTCGGCGGTGTGCTGTCGCCCGCTGAGAAAAATGTCACAGACGCCGACCGCATCACGGCGGCCGTCCGAAACTTCGTCGACGGTGCCAACCGCAGCGACGCCGTGCCGCCGCCCGGCACCGCGTGCCAGGGCTTCGACGCCGCCCACTCACCGCTGGCGGGCCAGGACGGCGCCGGAAAGCCCGTCGAGATCACGAAAATCGACCCGCCCATGGTGGACGGCGACCGGGGCAAGGCGACCGTCACCACGAAGGTGGACGGGCAGGAGAAGACGACGACCTGGATTCTCGCCAGATCCGGCGACAAGTGGCTGGTATGCACCTGAGCGTTCGCGCAGGGTGCGTCACCGTTTGACACGGTGACCCGGGTCGGTGCAATCTCAGTCGAAGGTCATGAGAACCAGTGTCAAGCCCCGGCATTGCTGGTCGGCAACCCTCCTCCGCGGTGGGGTGCTCCGGGTGACGACCTGGCGGCGCCCTGGTCCCGGGCGCGGCAAGTGCGGATTCGCAGGAGGTGCACATGAGTTATGCCGGTGACATCACCCCTCAGCAGGCTTGGGAGTTGCTGCGGGACAATCCGGAAGCCGTCCTGGTGGACGTGCGGACGGAAGCGGAATGGAGATTCGTCGGAGTCCCCGACACGAGCCCGATCGAACGGCCGACCGTGCTGATCGAGTGGGTCGATTCCACGGGGGCGCGCAACGAGACGTTCGTCGAGCAGCTGAAGCAAGCGCTCGACGGCCATGATCCCGAGGCTCCTGTCGTCTTCCTCTGTCGCTCCGGTCAGCGTTCGGTGGGCGCGGCGATCGCCGCCACCTCGGCGGGCTACCGCACCTCCTACAACGTGCTGGAGGGCTTCGAAGGCCCGCTCGACGAATTCGGGCATCGCGGCGGCTCCGGCTGGCGTGCCCTCGGACTGCCCTGGCGGCAGTCGTGATCACCGGCGGCGCGTTCGACAAGCCGCTGCCCGAGAGCGTCGGCCCCGCGACGCTCGGCGTGCGCGGCGGGCTGCGGCGCTCCGGTTTCGAGGAGACCGCCGAGGCGCTCTACCTCACCTCCGGCTTCGTCTACGAGAGCGCGGAGGCCGCCGAGGCCGCGTTCACCGGCGAGGTCGAACATTTCGTCTACTCCCGCTACGGCAACCCGACGGTGGCCATGTTCGAGGAGCGGATGCGCCTGCTCGACGGCGCCGAGGCGTGCTTCGCGACCGCGAGCGGCATGGCCGCGGTGTTCACCGCGCTGGGCGCGCTGCTGGGCGCCGGCGACCGGCTCGTCGCAGCGCGCAGCCTGTTCGGCTCGTGCTTCGTGGTGTGCAACGAGATACTGCCGCGCTGGGGCGTGGAGACCGTCTTCGTCGACGGCGAGGATCTCGACCAGTGGGAACAGGCGCTGTCCGTGCCCACTCAGGCGGTCTTCTTCGAGACGCCCGCCAATCCGATGCAGACGTTGGTCGACGTGCGGCGGGTGAGCGAGCTGGCGCACGCGGCAGGCGCGAAGGTCGTGCTGGACAACGTGTTCGCCACTCCGCTGCTGCAACGCGGCTTCGAACTCGGCGCCGACGTGGTGGTCTACTCCGGCACCAAGCACATCGATGGGCAAGGCCGCGTGCTGGGCGGCGCCATCCTCGGCGCCACGGACTACATCGACGGCCCGGTGAAGACGCTGATGCGCCACACCGGCCCCGCGCTGAGCCCGTTCAACGCGTGGACGCTGCTCAAAGGCTTGGAGACGATGCCGCTGCGGGTGCGCCATTCGACGGAGTCCGCGCTGCGGATCGCCCGCTTCCTGGAGAGCAACCCGGCCGTCAGCTGGGTGCGATACCCGTTCCTGGATTCGCATCCGCAGTACGCGCTGGCCACGGGCCAGATGAGCGGCGGCGGCACCGTGGTCACCTTCGAGCTGAACGCACCCGAGAACGAGGCGAAGAAGCGCGCGTTCGAAGTACTGAACCGGTTGCGCATCGTCGACATCTCCAACAACCTCGGTGACGCCAAGTCCCTGATCACCCACCCCGCGACCACGACACACCGCGCCATGGGTCCCGAAGGCCGGGCCACCATCGGTTTGTCCGACGGCGTCGTCCGCATCTCGGTGGGCCTGGAGGACGTGGAAGACCTGCTCCAGGATCTCGACCAAGCCCTCGCCTGAGCAGGGATCGGTCACATCGGCATGGTGACGCCGGGTGAAGACGGTGCACCGTGCAGGATCAAGTGGCTCGGAACGTCGTCTTTCTTGTCGTTCTTCTTGCCGTTCTTGTTCTTGCCCGGCAGGTCGAAGGCCAGCCGGATCGTGCCGGCGCGGCCGGGCGCGATGCGTGCGAAATCGTCGCCGGGCGGGTTGAGTCCGGCGGTGGCCGCCGCGTCGGGTGCGACGGAGCGGCCCGCGGTGGTGACCAGCCGTTGACCGGTGACGTCGAGGACTTGGTCGCGGTCGGACACGTTGGTGACCGTCAGCGTGACGATGGTTCGGGAACCGCCGCCGGAGCCCACATCGGTCACGGTGAAAGCGAAGTTTCCGTCGCGCACGGCAGTACCTGGATTCGCGGGTTGTCCGCCGGTCTGGGGCAGCGGAGTATCGGTCGGCGTAGCGGTTTCGCGGGTTGTCGGACCCGCGACGGGCGCGGACCCGATGCCGCCTACCAGCAGCCACAACACCGCCGCGGCGACGAGCGCCGCCCCTGCGGCGACGGGTATCCATCGGCGCTTTCGCCGACGATGGAGCTGGCCGGTCGGAGCGGGTGAACGTACCTCGGGCGTCGGCTGCGCCGCAGTGGCGGCGGTCATGACGCGAGTTCGCGGGCGGGCGGCCGGTGCCGGGAGAGGCGGGGCTGGTCGCCCAACCGTGGACCGGCCCAGAGCGGCCGACGCCGCCGCGGCGAGTTCCCCCGCGCTGCCATAGCGTGCGTCCGGCTCTTTGGCCATTCCCCGGGCGATGACGTCGTCGAGTGCGGCCGGGACGCCGTGGGCTGCCCGCGAGGCGCGCGGCGGCTCGGCCATCAGATGCGCCCGCATCTGTTGTGCCGGATCGCCCGCGCCGTAGGGCGGTTGTCCGGTGAGGGTCTCGTAGAGCACGCAGGCCAGCGAATAGACATCCGACCTGGCATCGACCGTGCCGGTGAATCGCTCCGGCGCCATGTACCCCAGCGTGCCGACCACCAGCCCGGTGGCGGTGAGCGCGGTGCCGTCGGCGGCGCGGGCGATACCGAAATCGATAAGATATACGAAACCGCTGGTGTGCAGAAGGATGTTGCCCGGCTTCACATCGCGGTGCACGAGTCCGGCCGCGTGCGCGGCGTCCAGCGCCTCGGCGGCCTGGGCGATGACGTCGACGGCCCGATCCGGCGGCAGCGCGCCCGATCGCAGCCGGGTGCCCAAGTCGACGCCATCGATGTAGGCCATCTCCAAGAACAGATGGCCGTCGACCTCGCCGAACGCGTGGATGGGCACGATGTGCGGGTCGCGCGCCCGAGCGCCCAGCCGCGCCTCCCGCTCGAAGCGCTGCCGATAGAGCGAATCCGCGGTATACGCCGCGGACAGCACCTTGAGCGCCACGGCGCGGCCCTCAAGGTCGTGTGCCAACCACACCTCACCCATGCCGCCACGACCCAGCAAGCGTTCGAGCGAGTAGTTCCCGAACGTGCCACCGGCGCTCTGCACGGACATGCCTCGACCGTATCGCCGGGTTTCGTCGCCATCGCGGGCGGGAGGGCGTCCGCTTTCGTGCTGTCGACGCCGCACGTTACGCGGAGAAGGCTTCGTCAGGCATCGGCGGTGCGCTCGATGTCGGTGAGATGGGCGATGTTGGCCCGGTCGTCCGGGGACGAGCTCGGTTCGGTGGTGAACCAGGAGTCGAGGATCTCCCGTAGCTCGGCGCTGGAGGTCGAACGCAGGCTCAGGGCAAGGACGTTGGCGTCGTTCCAGGTGCGGGCGCCCGCCGCGGTCGAGGCGTCCGCGCAGAGTGCGGCGCGGACACCTGCGACCTTGTTGGCCGCGATCGAGGCGCCCGTGCCGGTCCAGCAGCAGACGACGGCTTGGTCGGCGTGGCCGGAGGCGACATCGCGGGCGGCCGCTTCGCTGGCCCAGGCCCAGTCGTCGCGTTCCTCGTCGGACAGCGCGCCGTGCAACACGAGTTGGTGGCCGCGCTTGCCCAGTTCGTCGACCAGTTCCGCGGCCACTCCGACCCGCTCGTCCGCCGCCACCGAAATTCGCATGCGTTCAGCGTAGTTGCCGGTTCGCGGGCAGTGCGGACGATCGTTCGCATTGACAGTATGCTGTCAAATATGACAGCATACTGTCATGATGAAGACCGTGCACATGGCCGTTTACGACACACTCGCCGACTGGGAGGTGGGCGCGGCGACCGCGCACATCAACAAGCCGAGCTGGCACCGGGAACCGGGAACCTGGCAGGTGAAGACGGTCGGCCCGACCGTGGAGCCGATCACGACGATGGGCGGCATGCGCATCGTGCCGGATGTCGTGCTCGCCGAGCTGACCCCCGCGGACAGCGCGATGTTGATCCTGCCGGGCGCGGACACCTGGGAGGGGCCGCACTTGGATCCGTTCGCGCACAAGGCACGCGAGTTCGTGGACGCCGGTGTTCCGGTCGCCGCGATGTGCGGTGCGACATTCGGCTTGGCCAAGGCGGGTCTGCTCGACACTCGCGAGCACACCAGCAACGTCGCCGAATACCTTCGCTACAGCGGGTATTCGGGTGCGCACCACTACGTCGACGAACCGGCCGTCACCGACGGTGACGTCATCACCGCCGGGGCGAGCGCGCCGTTCGAGTTCGCGCGCGAGGTGCTCGGCAGGCTCTGCGTGTACGAGCCGCATGTGCTGGATGGCTGGTACGCGTTGTACGCGCACTCCGATCCGGCCGGATGGGCGGTGCTGGCGGAATACGACGCGCAGCACGCGTGAGCGAGAATCGTCGGTGATCCGGCCGGATCGCCGGCATCGGGAGGCGACGCATGACCCCAGAACAGGAATTGTTCGCCGCGGCGGCGATCACGTCGTTCCGTTTGAACGGTCAGTTCCTCGGCGTGGCCGAGGAACTGGCGCGACCGGCGGGCCTGACCGCCGCTTGGTGGCAAGTGCTCGGTGCGGTGCTGCGTGCGCCGCTACCCGTCGCGGGCATCGCCCGCGAGATGGGCATCACCCGCCAGAGCGTCCAGCGCATCGCGGATCTGCTCGTGGATAAAGGGCTCGCCGAATACCAGCCCAATCCCGCCCACCGGCGCGCGAAACTCGTCGCGGTCACCGACGCGGGCCGGGCCGCGGTGCACCGCATCAACCCGCAACACAAAGTGCTGGCCGAACGGCTCGTAAACGAACTCGGCCGCGATCAGCTCGCGCGCACCGTCGAGGTGCTCACCACGCTGTCCGCCGCGATCGACGCGATCACCACGGACGGCGCCTAGGGGGTGTTTCGAAGTAGTTGATGGGGTGGGGGCGCCCCGGGGGGGGCCCCCCCCCCCCCCAACCAAAACGGGTCCGCCCACAGTTGTTGGCGGGGGGGGGTTGGGGTTGTTGAAGGGTTGTTTTTTAGGGGTTAGGGAAAAAAAACTTAAAAAAAAAACAA